>UNSK01000011.1 GCA_900552525.1 Candidatus Gastranaerophilales bacterium
TCAGCTGAAAGCTTTCCGGCATCATGGTCAGCTATCATATGCTTTACAGCACGTATCATCTCATCTCGGCTTCCGTAATTAATTGCAATTGTCAGGTTAAGACCTGTATTCACTGATGAAACTTCTTCAAGGTTTCTTATTTTCTCCTGGAAATTCTCTGAAAGCCTGCTTATCTCACCTATTACGCGCACACGCATATTGTTTTTATTGGCAGTCTTTATACAGTTTTTAAGATAGCTTTCAAGAAGCTTCATTAGTGCAGCGACTTCAGACTCAGGGCGGTTCCAGTTTTCAGTGGAAAAGGCATAAAGTGTCAGATATTTAACGCCGAGGTCGTTTGCAGCCTTACATATATTCTCAACATTTTTGGCTCCTACTGTATGACCGTAGTTTCTTGGCATACCCTTACTTTTGGCCCAGCGACCGTTTCCGTCCAGAATGATTGCTATATGTTCCGGAGTACTCATATTTTATTTCCTTTCATTTATGCATATTATATATTTACAATCATGACGCATCATTTATTTGCTGGTCACACAGTTAAGTGTGAACAGTAAAACCGGGAATAAGCAAATAAGGGACACGAATAACATGTCCCTTGTTTGTATACGTGATATAAATACTATACAGTAAGTATCTCTTTACATTTTGCGTCAACCGCAGCGTCAACTTTTGCGACAAACTTGTCGGTAAGCTTTTGAGCGTCATCCTCGAGGCCTTTAATCTCATCCTCTGAAATGCCTTCCTCTTTGCCGGTCTTCTTGATGCTGTCGATTGCATCTCTTCTGATATTGCGGACAGCAACCTTAGCTTCCTCGCCCTTTTTCTTGATGTCCTTTGCAAGATCCTTACGTCTCTCCTCTGTGAGCTCAGGGAAAACAAGTCTGATAAGCTTTCCGTCGTTTGTAGGATTAATTCCGATGTCAGAGCAGTTTATTGCTTTCTCAATCTCCTTAACCATAGAAGCCTCCCATGGCTGAATCTGAATCATTCTAGGCTCTGGAACACTTACATTGGCTACACTCTGAATTGGTGAAGGTGTGCCGTAATAATCTACACGAAGCTTGTCAAGAATATGTGGATTGGCTCTTCCTGCACGGATGCCTGCATACTCTTCCTCGAGATTATTTAATGTTTTTTCCATTTTATCCTGGAAAGGGTTTAATCTTGAATCCATATTATCCTCCTGATATGCATTATATGCAATTTACTATACAGTAACCTTTGTACCGTTAAATTTGCCTGTAAGAGCATTTACAATGCTGTTTTCCTCATTGAGTCCGAATACATACATAGGCATCTTGTTCTCAAGGCACATGATAGACGCTGTGAGGTCAACTACTGCGAGCTTCTTCTCAACAACCTCTTCGATTGAAAGCTCATCATACTTCTTTGCAGCAGGATTGGTCTTTGGATCACTGTCATATACTCCGTCAATTGCTTTGGCAAGGTAAATACCATCTGCCTCAATCTCAATTGCACGAAGCACTGTGGCTGTGTCTGTTGAGAAATAAGGATGGCCTGTACCACCGGCAAAGAAAACTACCATATCATGTGCAAAATACTTGTTTGCTCTGTCCTTAGAGAAAAGCTTTGTCATGTTGCCGCACTCAAACGGAGTAAGAACAGCTGTCTTCATTCCGACATATCTGAAAATCTCAGATACATAAATGCAGTTCATAACTGTAGCGAGCATACCAATCTGGTCAGCCTTTGTGCGGTCGATTGTCTCACTTGTTCTGCCTCTCCAGAAGTTTCCGCCACCGATAACAATACCTACCTGTGTACCTTTATCAACAATCTGTTTAACCTGTTTTGCGACCTCAATGACTGTAGCCTCATCAAAGCCGTGGTGCTTATCACCTGCAAGTGCCTCACCACTTAATTTTAGTAATATTCTACTCATATTTATTTACCCTCGAAAAGTCCCTGAACATCGATATCAGCGTATGTCTGAGAACAGAAGCCCTCGATAACGGCACCATTGTTAATCTGTACTGAACGTGACTTGATATTACCCATGATAACTGCAGAAGTATCTACTACAACAGGTCCCTGAACATCAATATCGCCCTTTACAGAGTAAGTTTTTGCATTAGCAGCATCTGATTGCTGAATATATTTTACTCCTGATTTTAATTTAAGAATATTTGGCTGAGAAGAATCTGTTTCAAAATCTGATAATTCAGCTTTTCTTACCTGTCCATTTTCTTCAACCCATATATTAGCCATATCGCTTCTTGTAATATAGTTTGCAGCAGTCGTTGAACCGCCGCCAATAGTTGTTGTTTCTGCTTTTACCTGAACAGCTCCGGTTGTGCCAGAAGCAGAAGTTGTAAGAGCATAGTATGTAAGTCCGTCAACCGGAGTTCCTGAAGAGTTTTGTGAAAATTTATTACCGCTTTTTGTATAATAAGTTCCGCCCTGAGAAGGGAATGAATAAGTTCCATCCCCGTTATCTGTAAGGGTAATAGGCACCATATACTGACTGCCTTGTGTATCCTGTACGTAGTTACCGGTTGGAACTTCTTCATCTGGAGAGATACTAACTGTAGTAGGATCAAGCTCAACACCTTTGAATGAACCTTTAGAATTTTTATCTACAAGAGCTATGGTTGCATTTTGCTGCAAAGAATCACCATGTTTCTTTTCCTGCATTGTTACTGAATAAAAATCACCGTCCGGTTTAACGCTGTTAGCATCAAAAGTATATTCTGTTGCGCCTAATTTGCCTGAGTATTGAATAGTCTGAAAATCAGTTGTAGCAGGCGGAGTTGGAACGGTCATTGATAACAAGCTGTTGTACAAAGCTGTTGCCTGTTGAGATAAAATTGTTCTTTCCTGGTTGATTTGCTGACCTTGATATTCAAGGTTGGACTGTCTTGCTTGTAGACTTAACAATCTTGCTTGTGATGCTGACATACCCATAATTTAGTTCTCCTTTTTCCTTATTAAGTTGTATATTTTTTAATTTCTAGAAATGTAACTTTATATTTGTTTTGTTACATTTTGTTTAGAAAGGAGATTGTAATGCAGGTCGTCGAGCCAATTCGAACCAGAAGTAAGATAGAACGCGTAAAGCAGGTGCTAAAGTTAAAAAAAGAAAGAGATTTTCTGCTTTTTGTAATGGGAATTAATTGCGGACTGAGAATATCAGATTTACTAAAACTAAAAATTTCAGATGTAAAAAACAAAACCCACATAGAAATTACAGAGCAAAAAACGGGTAAAAATAAGCGTTTCCCTATTACCCCTGTCATAAAGAGTGTTTTAAGCAATTACATAAAAAATAAAAAACCGGAACAATGGCTTTTCGCTAGCCAGAAGGGGCCCAAAGCAATAACAAGGATACAAGCTTATAGAATAATTAAAGATGCAAGCAAAATCGCAGGGTTAGATGAACATATAGGAACGCACAGTTTAAGAAAAACTTTCGGATATCATTTTTATCAACAAACAAAAGATGTTGCTCTATTGCAAAATATTCTTAACCATTCCTCTCCTAATGTTACACTTAGATACATTGGTATAAATCAAGATATTATTGACTCTCAGCTTAATCTGTTCTCGCTGTAAGCCTATAAAATGTAAATTTTTGTAACAATTTCTGTTAAATTTCTAAAGTTTTTCTAAAATATGCCGTAATACATAATATAAAGGCAACATAAACAAAATGTAACAAAACAAATATAAAGTTACATTTCCAGAAATTAAAAACAATATACAACTTAATAAGGAAAAAGGAGAATTTCACTATGGGTATGTCAGCATCACAAGCAAGATTGTTAAGTCTACAAGCAAGACAGTCCAACCTTGAATATCAAGGTCAACAAATTAACCAGGAAAGAACAATTTTATCTCAACAATGTACTGCATTGTACAATAGCTTGTTATCAATGACAGTACCTACTCCTCCTTCTACAAGTGATTTTACATCAATTCAATATACAGGTCAAAATGGAGCAACAACATATTCTTTCAATGCAAGTGATGTAAAACCAGGTTCTGATGGTAATTATTGTGTAACATTAGGTACAACTGAATATGGTCAGTCTTTAAATAAAAATTCAGGTTATGTAACAACAAGCAGCGGTACAGAAACTATTCACGGTAAATTTGTAACAAGAGAAACTTACGGTTCACAAGGAGCCGGTTCTCAAGAAACAATTGGTTACAAAGAAGGCACAACTGACCCTACCGGTAACGCTCAATATATGAAAAAAGTTCCAGGCAGCAATTATAACGTAGGCGACACAGTTTACTTTTATCAGGGCGGACAATTCACTGCTGTTAAAATGACAGAAACAATGAAATCAGGCTTTGTTTACGTTATATCAACTGATGGAGCTTACGATAAAGCAAATGGTGACAAGCCAATGGGCGAAAAAATTCAGACAACAGTTGATGGCGATTTTGAAGAAAAAACAATTGCTAAATCAGCTTTAGGTAACTTCTATGTATATGATTCAGCATCAGGAACTGTAAGATCTTCAAATGAAGATGATTTTGAACAGGTTACAGGATCTGGTTCTACAATTGAATATAAATTAAAATCAGGGGTTACATATCTTTGGAAGAATGGAACAACTGAAGACTCTGCAAGCATAGCTGGCAGTGGTGATAGTAATACTTTAATATCAGGTAAGACAGCGTATACATTAAAAGATGCTCTTGCAAAAGGTATTATTAACCAGACAGACTACGATGGATACAAAACTGCTATTGAAAACGCGCAAATTTTAGAATCAAGTACAGCAGCTGGTAAAAATTATTGCGATGAAGAAGATTTTTATCTCTATGTTGACGATAATAATAAAATTCACTTCGCTTTAATATCAGATGTTAATGATAATAGTGGTGCAGCGGTTACTTATGATTATATCGCAAATGGTGCTTACACAAAGAACACAGAATACGATAATACTCAATTAGAATTTGATCCGGCAACCGGCAGAATAACTTCAATGACAATTCCTACAACATATGATGCAGACGGCAAACCGTTAACATACACTACAATTGATTTGGAAGCAAAAACTGTAACAGATGAAGCCGCTTATCAGGATGCATATAACCAGTATGAATATGAAACATACTTATATGACCAGAAGAACAAAGAAATCAATGCTAAAACAGAAGTTATCCAACAGGAAGATAAAAACCTAGAATTAAAACTACAAAGACTTGATAATGAAAGAACTCAGATTACAACAGAAATCGAAGCTGTTGAAAAGGTTATCAACGACAACATTGAAGCTTCTTACAAAACATTCTCTGGTTAAAATAAAGAGCCTTAAGGCTCTTTATTTTTTTAAACTATTCAATGCTTTTATATTTAAAGGAAGCAGTGATTTTTTCTTCTCACCTAGAACTTTCTCAACCCCTAATGCAAGATAATCTCTTGAAACAATTTCACAAACTGATGCTAGAACTCCTAGCGAAACAACATTTGTAACCTTGCTGGTTCCAAGTTCATTTGCAATTTCACCCATCGGCGCAAAAACATACTTAATATCATCTCTAGGGCGCGCTTCTTTTACCAGCGTAGAGTTAGCAATAATCGTACCACCACTTTTTACACGTTCTATAAATCTGTCAAAAGACTGCTGATTTAGCACAAGGGCGTAATCTGTATCCTGTTTATGTACCGAGCTGACTTCTGTATCAGATACAACAATTTCACAATTTACAGTTCCACCCCTCATCTCTGCACCGTAGCATGGATACCAGGTTACATTTTTCCCTTCAAGCATAAATGCATTTGCAAGGACTGTACCTGCAAGAAGAATACCCTGACCGCCAAAGCCTGCTAATATAAAATTTGTTTCCATTATTTACTCTCCTCTGATGTATCTTTGAATATTCCCAGAGGGAATACAGGCATCATTTCTTCTCTTATTCTTTTGTGAGCATCTTCCGGTGACAAATGCCAGTTTGTAGGACACGAAGACAATACTTCTACAAAACCAAAGCCTAAACCGTCCAACTGCACTTGAAAAGCTTTCTTAATAGCTTTTTTAGCATCATTAATATGAGGCACAGTATCGACTGCAACTCTCGCTGAAAAAGCGGTACCATCGCATAAAGCAATATGCTCTGCAATCTTAATCGGGTACCCGAAATAATCCTTATTTCTTCCGGTAGGTGATGTCGTAGTAACCTGCCCCATAAGAGTTGTAGGGCCTAACTGACCTCCGGTCATACCATAAGTTGTATTATTTATACAAAGGCTTGTTATCTTTTCTCCCCTCAGTGCAGTATGTAATGATTCAGCAATACCTATAGAAGCGAAGTCGCCATCTCCAGAATATGTAAATACAACTTTATCAGGTCTGGCTCTTTTTACTCCGGTTGCGGATGCCAATGCTCTCCCGTGAGGAGCTTCTACACAGTCTATATTAAGAAAATCATATAAGAACACCGAACAGCCAACCGATGTTGATGATATCATATCTTCTCTTATACCAAGTTCATCAATAACTTCTGCAACAAGTCTGATTACAATACCATGGTCGCATCCTGGACAGAATGTATAACGAAAATCCTTTTTCATTGATTTAGGAATACTAAATACTTGTTGCATAGCTTTTCTCCCTTATTTTTTCTACAGAAGAAACAATTTCTTCTACGCTTAACCACTCGCCGCAAGGTCTGTTTACTAACTCGACTTTTGATTTTCCGCCTACAGCATACTTAACATCTTTGAGCATTTGCCCCATATTCATTTCAACAACAATAAAGTCTTTACCGAGCTCTGCCAATTCTTCAAGACGTTTATGAGGGAACGGCGATAAGGTTACGGGTCTAAAGCATCCGGCTTTAATCCCTTTCTTCCTTAAAACATTCATAGCTGCTTTTATGTTACGAGTCATTGACCCGAATGCTACAAGTATAATATCCGCGTCTTCAGTATTAAACTCTTCATAAGTTGTTTCGTTTTCTGCAATCTTTTCAAATTTCTTATGTAAATCATAGATATGCTGAATCTGCTTTTTTTCTTCTCTTGCACAAGAATAAATACTTCTGGCCTCACGCCCCTTTGCACCGGTTAATGCCCACGAAGAAACATCTACCTCTGGATAAGGATATTCGCCAAAGCTTGCCGGCTCCATCATCTGCCCGAGAAGACCATCCGCCAATAGTATAACAGGATTTCTATATTTCTGAGCAAGATAAAATGCCCTATATGTTAAATCAACACATTCCTGCACCGTAGAAGGAGCAAGAACTATAATTTTGTAATCGCCGTTTCCGCCCCCATAAACAGCCTGATTATAGTCACCTTGCGCCGGATAAATATATCCAAGCCCCGGCCCCGTTCTCATAACATTAACAAGAACAACCGGTAATTCATCTGAAGCGGCATATGACAAAGCTTCCTGCATAAGGGCAACTGCACAGGAAGAAGACGACGTCATAGCTTTTACACCTGTTGATACAGCCCCCATTACCATATTTATTGCGCCTAATTCGCTTTCTGCACAAACATAAGCTCTTCCAAGCTCCTGCATTTTTCCGCTCAGATATTCACCTATTTCAGTCTGCGGTGTTATCGGGTAACCAAAATAGCATTGACAGCCGGCATTTATTGCTGCCTGTGCAATGGCATAGTTACCTTTTACTAAAACTTTTTCTTCATTCATCTATCTGTACACCTCTGTTATTGCCATATCAGGACAGCGTTTTGCACACATTGCACACCCGATACACTCTCCATTTTTATCATCAAATTCTACCATATAATCACCTAGCCTGTTTGTCTTATCACTCTTCTTTATAAGACCTTTAGGACAAGTCATAGTGCAAATATAACAAGATTTACACCTACTATTATCTATTACAATTCTACCCATTCCTAACTCCTATCCAATACAAAATTATACCATTAAAAGGTTTTTAAAAACTTTTTTGTAACAAATTGTAAATATTGCAGTCAAATTTTGTTATTAAATTTCAGAATGTGGAATTTATTAAGTATGAGAAACAAATGCAAGGACGCATTCGTAGGATGTGATCGCCAGAAAGGAGTAAAAAATGGCACTAACAATTAACACAAACATCTCATCACTGATTGTTCAATCCAACTTGAACAAAGCAACCAATTCCCTGAATCAGGCAATTGAAAGAATGACCACCGGTTACAAGATTAACCACGCAAAAGACAACGCTGCAGGTTATTCTATTGCTACTAACTGGGAAACACAGCTCGGCTCTCTTGATGTTGCAGCAGATAACGCAGCAACAGGTGCAGACATGCTGACAACACTTGAAGATACTTATTCTCTTGTATCATCACACTTACAGCGTGTTAGAGATTTGACTGAACAAGCTGCTAACGGTACTTATGGTTCTGATTCATTAAAAGCTATCCAATCAGAAATTACAGCAAGACTTGAAGAAATTGATCGTATTGCTGCAAACTGTGAATTTAATGGTTTGAATATGATGGACGGCAGTATGAAAAATAATATTGCTTTACAGGTAGGTTTATATGGAGATGCTTCCAGCCAGATTGAATTAGACGCTTCATTATTCAAAGCTGGAGATGTTAACTCTTTATTCGGTGAAGATATTGATGAAGTTGCGAAAAAATGTTCAGGATATGACGGTACTACTATTACAGGCAACCAGTCAGACATGCTGGATAAAATTGATGAAGTAATTAATGAAATCTCTTCACGTACAACAACTTTAGGTTCTGCTCAAAACAGAATTGAATCTGCTATTGAATCTATAAGCGTTCAATCTGAAAATATAACTTCTTCATTATCAACATTAAGAGATGCTGATGTTGCAGAAGAATCCTCCAATTACATAAAAGCACAAATCTTACAACAGGCTTCAGCTACATTGCTTGCAACTGCAAACCAGACACCAAGTATTGCCCTGAACTTGTTATAATAAATTTGGGGATACATTTATCCTAAAAGACGCAAGGAGGTATGCCTCCTTGCGTTTGTGCTATAATATGACAAGAATAGTTAACAGAGGTTTATATGTACGAGTTTCCTTTTGAGCTGGATGATTTCCAAAAAGATGCCTGCAGATGTATTACTGATGGCAAAAGTGTCGTTGTTTGTGCACCTACAGGTGCAGGAAAAACTGTAATCGCCCAGCATGCAATCCATTGCGCGTTAGAGCAGGGGAAAAAAGTTTTCTACACAACACCTCTGAAAGCTTTATCAAACCAAAAGTATAATGATTTTTCCGAAAAATATGGTATAGATAAGGTCGGGCTTCTTACAGGAGATACCTCTATTAACAGAGGTGCTCAAATTGTGGTTATGACAACAGAAGTTTTTAGAAACATGCTCTACGGAACGAATTTCGGCTCTGTCACAGATAACCTTAAAGATGTAAAATACGTTATTCTTGACGAAGTTCATTATATGAACGACGAACAACGTGGAACTGTTTGGGAAGAAAGCATTATTTACTGTCCTACAAATGTCCAGATAGTTGCTCTTTCTGCGACTGTGGCTAATGCAGACAAGCTCACAGAATGGATTAATACAGTACATTCAAGAACAGAGCTTATAAATACTGATTTTCGTCCTGTTCCGTTAAGATTTTATTATTTTGACTCATCACAGCCGAATACATTATTGCCTTTGCTGACACCAAACGGAACTTTGAATAAAAAGATTAAACCGGAGAAAAAAGAATTTAAACGCGGCAAAGCAGTTCAGAAAAGAAATACTGTAAAAGATGTTGTAAGAAACTTACACGAAAAAAATATGCTGCCGGCAATTTATTTCACATTTTCGCGAAAAAAATGCGATGAGCAAATGGAAAAATGCGCATCTTTGTGTCTTGTAACTCCAAAAGAGCAGGAAGAAATAAGGCAAATTATTGATGATTACATTGCTGAGAACCCGTATTTATATAAAAACAAACATATTGAATACCTTATGTTAGGCGTAGCTTCACATCATGCCGGTCTGCTTCCGGGCTGGAAGGTTCTCGTAGAAAAACTTTTCCAGAAGGGGCTAATCAAGGTTGTTTTTGCGACTGAAACACTTGCTGCCGGGATTAATATGCCGGCACGTTCAACTGTTATCAGCTCAATTAGCAAACGTACAGACAACGGACATAGAACACTTACTCCGAGTGAATTTTTACAAATGTCAGGACGCGCCGGAAGAAGAGGAATGGATGAAATTGGATATGTTGTTATAGTTGGAACGCCTTTCCAAACGCCGGAAGAGGTAGCTGAGCTTGTACTAAGCGATGCTAATCCGCTTGAAAGTAAATTTTCGCCAAGTTACTCTATGGTTCTCAATCTGCTCCAGAGATTTACACTTGAAGAAGCGAAGGAGCTTGTTTTAAAAAGTTTTGGATATTTCTCATCAAATTCCAGAATAGAGCCGCTGCTTGCAGTTAAGAATGAATATGAATGCAAAATTGATGAATGCAATTCTTTTGTATGTTACTGCAAAAAGACAAATGACGATTTGCTTGAATACAATAAAATAAGAGAAATCTACGTACAGAACAGACGTATTTTTAAAACAATACAGAAGCAGGAAAAGAAGAAAAACAGACCGCTTAATGAAGAGGCTGCAGAGTTTGGCAGACAGACAAAGGCTATGCTTCAAAAAATGCACTCATATGAATGCGACACCTGTAAACTTTTCAAAAAACACATGAAAATATTAGATGTGCTTGAAAGATATATTGCAAAAGAAAAAGCGCTTGAAAAAGAAATTGAAAAACAAAAGGACATATTCTGGAATAAATTTCTTTCACACAGAGCTGTCTTAATGGATTACGGTTATATCAAAGATGACTACCCGACAGAAAGAGGGATTACAATATCCCAAATTCGCTCTGAGAATGAATTATTCCTCGCACAGGTGATATTTTCTGGTGTTCTTGACGGACTTACACCTGCAGAACTAGCAAGTGTAATATGCGCAATTACGACAGAAGATATGCGTGCAGATTTGTATTCCCAGCTTCCGCTCTCTCCTAATGTAAGAAAAAGACTTAACAAGATTAAAGACATAAGACGTGATTTAGACAAAAAACAAAAAAATCATGACGTAGAAGACCCAATGTATGTTAACGGCTTCTACTCACCGCTTATTGAAATGTGGGCAACTGGTTCTGAATGGGACGATATCATTGATCAGGTTGATATGGGTGAAGGTGATATTGTTAGGTGTTTTAAGCGGGTGATAGATGTTTTAAGGCAATTCTGTACAATATCAAATATACCGGAAGATTTAGTCTTCACGGCAAGAGAAGCTATAGAACTTATTCAAAAAAGCCCGATTGATATTGAATAGTTATCTTGGAAATATAATTTTTACAAACTTATCACCAATTTTAAAGTATCCGTTTTCTTCTCCGGACAAATCAATTTTTGGAGCAGTTTTAGGCTTTAAAGGTAAATTTTTCTTTACGTTTTGAATTCTTACAGGGGGAATTTTCATAGATATTTTCTCCATTATTTATTAAGAATAAAAAGCGTAAAAATAAAATTTGCTATTCTTCCGGAACTTCTATTTCAACATCATCAACATCTTCTTCTTTTTTGATAATGTCAATAACATTTTTAGCCATTTCTTTTGCTATAACACTTCTTGTTGAGTCAGGGCAATTTTGAAGCAGGCTGATTGCAGTTCTTAGTGTACCATCCAAATCATACCAGCGTCCGTGTTTAGACTCATCCATAACGTCTTCTGTTGCTGAAACAATATCCTCCACTGATTCATATTCAGTACTTGAAAGATGATGTTCTGTAATAATCTTAATCAGGTTTAAAGCAACTTTTATCTGCGTTTCGTCATCAGACTCTTCTAACGTTTTCATTGCAGAAGATAAAACTGGATCTTTATCATACCAGCGTCTTGTATTAGTTGTAAACTCTTCTTTCATAAAAACCTCCTGATAACCTCGCTACCTAGTTTATTATACTATATTTTTTTTGTTTTGTAAAATATAATACCGGAAGCTCTCACTTCCGGTATTATAAAACTTATAATGCTTTTGAAGCAATGCTGTAGAGAAGTCTTTTTCGCATTGATATTGGTAAAGCTCTGAACTCTATACTTTTATCTATAAGGCTCGAAGAGCGTTTTTCTGCATCATTTTCTCTTTCTGCCTGCATTGCTTTTTCTCCTCTAAATAAATTTGCTATTATTAAGTCTAAATCATCTTCTGAAGTATAAGGTTTCTTGAGCATAACATTATCCACATAACTTGTATCTTTTACTGTAGAACTATGTCCGTTTAATGTTATATTTGTATAAGCATAGCCGCGTTCTGTAAAAAGATTTTCTATAGTAATATCATTACCCATTCTATCAGTTATTACATAAGATATCAACTCATTTTTTTTGCTGACTTTGCTTACTACTATTCTCTGATTATTATCCTTATATTCTACAATTCTATCTAATATATCGTAATTGTAAGTTTGTTTTATTACTTCTTCATCATTATTATAAACAATTCTTTCAACTATTCTGTCAATATCGTCATATTTATATTCTGCCTTTAAAATTTTACCTGGATATTTTTTGCAAATGCTTGTTATCAAATTTTTTCTGTTATATTCATATTCGATTGAGTATGCTAAGTGACCGCTGTTTTTAAATACAAATTTTAGAGCAAGTAAACCATTTTTGTACCCTTCTGTACAAGAAAGATTTTTACCGCGATAGTGATTTATTTTAGATATTGCCTCACCTGTATAAAAAACTTCTTTTATAAGTTCTCTGTCCGGAGAATAATAATTTACAGATGTAACACAGCCTCTTGCATCTCTATTTATTAATAAATCAGATGCAAATATATCATCAGAGGACTGTTCATCAACTTTATTGATTACATCAGTTACATGATAATATGCTGTAAGATCTTCCGGAACGGAAAGTCGGTAGTATGAATTTAACATAGCCATCTCCAATCTATAATCTTTATCTGTAACGCCATCTCCTCGTATATATATAAAGTATATAGATTAGACCTAATTTCAGTTTTTATTAAAATATTTACAAAACTTAATATTAGATATTAAGTTTATAGCCGCCGCCGTAAATCGTTTCTATGTATTTTTTGCCATCTGCAATTTTATCAATTTTGCTTCTTAAATGTCTAATATGAACCCTTATAGTTTCTACATTATCGTCTGGATCATACCCCCATATTTCCTTAAGAAGTCTGGCACCGGAAACCATATTCCCGTGGTTTTGAAATAAAAGATTAAAAATATCAAATTCTATAGGGGTTAATTTTTGAATTTTATCATTTATTTGTACGCTGTATGTTTCGGGAAGAAGTGTAATTTCTTTGTATGTCAGAAGTTCTCTCACCGCAGATGATTTCGGTATCTGATTAGTTCGTTTTAGGAGAGCACGGACTCTGACTATAAGTTCATCAATCTCAAAAGGTTTCGTCAAATAATCATCGACACCAATATCAAACCCTTCTACTTTATTGTTCAATTCGGAAAGAGCAGTAAGCATTATTATAGGAACTTCTGCAATCTCCTTACACTGCCTTATTCTTCTTGCGACAGTATAGCCGTCCACTTCCGGCATCATAACATCCAGAACTATTAATGACGGTTCTTCCTGCTTAGCTTTTGCAAAGCCTTCTACACCGTTGAAAGCCTGAATAACTTCGTAACCCTGTAATTCAAGATTAATTTTTATGAGTTCATTTATTGCACTATCATCATCTACTACCAAAATTTTAGTCATTTGCAAAAACTCCTTCCAGACAGTCATCTTCTGCTTCTAAGAGCAGTTTTTCAGGAATTTCCTTACTTGTGCTTATGCCAAATTCTTTCAATGCCTCTACCTGAGAGAAAAGACTAGGTTTATTTTTACTATTTCTTCTAAATCTGTTTATTGTTGTATTTAATTTTTTGTTAACATCGTCAAACCGTTTCTGCACATCAATTAAATCTTCACAGAATTGAACAAATGTTTCGTATAAATTAGTACCTGCATTAACAATCTGGCTTATACTTTCTTTTTGTTTCTGCTGAGCCATAAGTTGATTTACAAGCCTTATTGTTGCAAGAAGCGACGAGGTTCCAACTATTATGATATTTGATTTGTAAGCGGAATTAATTAAATCATAGTCTTCGTACAAAAGGTTTACCGAGGTTTCAACCGGCATATACATCAATACAAAATCCGGCTGTGACAGGTCGCCTGCACTCTGATAATTCTTATTTGCAAGATCTGTAATTCTCTTTTTAACCTCTGATTTAAATTCTTTAAGCTTTGAATTATCTTTTACATAATCAAGGTAGCTTGTGAGTGTAACCTTGGAGTCAATTATTAAATGATGATTATTCGGGAGATTAATTACCACGTCAGGTCTTACAATATGTTCTTCATTATCTCTAAGATTTGACGAAGTTGTAACCATCTGCTTAGCATAATGAATTCCCTCAACCATTCCGCATGATTGAAGAATTGTATCCAGTAAATCTTCACCGTATGAGCCCTTTACATTCTGATTTCTGGTCAAAGCTTCGACGAGATTTTTTGCTTCTTGTTCAATAATTTTATTATTTTTTTCCAGATTACCGATTTGTTCTACAATCTTTGTTGTATTCTCTACACCGGCAAGATTAAATCTTTCAACCTTTGCTTTAAATTCTCCGAGCTCCTTTGTTAGAGGAAGTATCTTTTCTTCAAGGGTTTCGCGGTTTTGTTTTCTCAAATCTTCCTGTTCATTTTTTATCGTTTCGTTTGCAAGCTGAACAAAATCACGTTTGATAATTTCCTGAAGCTCTTCTGTTGATTTAGACTTTGCACTAAGTGTAATTATCTCTTCTTTTAATGCAAGATTTTTTTTGCTAAAAACTATATAACATACTGCTGATGCTAAAATCACTCCAGCTATAAACGATAAAAATATCATTTTTCCCTCCTAAAAAAACAAGCTCCTTTTATTATAAAAGAAGCCTGTTAAAAAATCTATCTTCTATCCTGCAATTTTGCCAGAAGCCGTAAAATTTCCAGATAAAGCCATACAATAGTAACCATAAGCCCGAACGCGCCATACCATTCCATGTCTTTAGGAAGCATGTTCCGTGCACCCCGTTCAATAAAATCAAAGTCAATAATTAGATTAAGTGCAGCAATAATAACCACTATTATACTAAAAGCAATACCAAAATTTGATGAAGAATTAATTACCGGTACAGCGTAGTGGAAAAAATGCCCGATAAAATTAATAAGATAAAGAACTGCGATTGAGCATGTCGCAATAAAAATTACACTTCTGAATTTATCAGTACATTGTATGAGTTTAGCTCTGTATAAAATAAGCATAGAAAACAAAGCTGCAAATGTTCCTGCAACGGCCTGAGATACGATACCGGGATAAGAAGCCTCAAAGCTTGCAGAAATACCCCCAAGGAAAAGACCTTCACAAGCAGCATAAACAGGAATTAAGTATTTTACTCTTGTAAAAGCTATAACCAAGGCCAGAATAAAGCCAACTATAGCCCCGCCTGCTGTAAGCATCATACCCATATCAGTATATCCCAGAGTAAATCTTGACCAGCAAAATGCAGCTGAAGCAACAAGTAGCAATCCTAAGAAAGCTGTAATCTGGATAGTACCGTTTACTGTCATAGGTTCACCCTGCAAAACTCTCTCTTGAGCAGCATAGTTCTCATTTAAAATTGGATTTGCCATATAACCTCCTTACATCCTTAGCATTATTATACCATGTATTTTTAAGCTTAAGAATAGAAATTAATGTTTTTTTAATATAGTATTGTAGATAGATGAGAAGATTTAGAACATTTTTTAAATATTTTACAAAAAATAAAAAGGCTTTTCTTAAATATTCAGGGCTTTCTTTTATTGCAGGAATTCTAGAGCTTTTCGGAGTTGCGCTTACTTATCCGTTTATTATAAAACTCCTTGCTAAAGAACCTCAAGCCGGATTTTTTAATTCTCCACTTATTATAGGTCTGTCGATAATAACACTCTTTCTTGTCAAAAATGCTCTCATGATTTTTTACAATTATCTTCAGGCGAAATTCACTAAAAACATCGAAGCTGAACTAAATTTAAGCTTTATGAAATACTTTTTATCATCTTCTTATCAGGAGAGTTCAAAAATTTCTCTTGCTCAAAAAGAAAACATTCTAGGCTTTTTAATCCCTAATGTGATTAATAATTACATTCTGCGTCTTCTAAATCTTAACGTAAATTTCTTCATCTTCGGATTGATAACACTGTTTTTGATAATAAAATTTCCCGTCGCTACAGTAATAACAATGATTTTTGCTTTTGTAATTATTGGCCTTCAAAACTTAATATTTAAACCGAAATTGTTAAAAATAGCCAATAGTCAGAGCCATGCTTCTGCAATGTATAACCAGCGTGCAAATGAAGCTATTCTGAATATCAAAAGTGTAAAGGTTTCAAATAACGAAAAGTTCTTTTTCGAAAACTACAAAACTGCGATATTTAACTTCTTTAAAATCAGCAGACAGGCGCTATTTTTCAATACTATACCGCCCTATGTAACAGAGCCTTTTATTATAATTCTGTTATTTGTTCTGCTATCTGTAATTACAATTGAAAACTTTTCTGAACCGGAAAAACTGGTTGCATCATTTGCCGTTATCGTATCGGCTATATTCCGGCTTTCACCTACAATTGCAAGAATACAGGTTAATCTGAACGGGATTAATTCAGTTCTTTCAATGGTAGATGAATTTCTTGCGCTTTGCAAAAAATTTGATATACAAAACGTAAAACCTCTTAAAACTCCTGATTACTATCAATTACAGGACAAAATTGAATTAAAAAATGTTTCCTTCGGATATACAAAAGACAAGCAAGCCCTCAAAAATATTAACATTACAATAAAAAAAGGAGAATTTATCGGTATAGCCGGCCTTTCCGGCGCCGGAAAAACGACTCTTGCAGATATTATTGCAGGACTATTTGAACCTGATTGCGGCGAGTTTCTTGTTGACGGAAAAGCGCAGAATAAACCGCTTAAAATCGGGTATATCCCGCAAGAATTCTGCATTATTAATGGAAGTATTAAAGACAATGTTAGTTTTGGAGCTCCTGAAGCGGATTACAATTCTGTAGTTGACGCTTTAAAAAAAGCACAGCTTTACGACTTTATAATTGAGAACTACAAAGAAGGAATTGATGCAAATCCTTTTGTAGATTCTACAGGTTTCTCACAGGGCCAGAAACAAAGACTTGCTATAGCAAGAGCGTTATACTCAAATCCGGATATTCTAATCCTGGATGAAGCAACATCCTCTCTTGATTTAAAGACAGAAGATGAAATCTGCAGTGTTTTAAACTCTCTTAAAGGTGAAAAAACAATTATAGCAATAGCACACCGATTATCAACAATAAAGTCTGCTGACAGAATTGTATTTATGAAAAACGCTGAGATAAGAGATATCGCAGCGTTTGATGAACTTATTTCTAAAAATAAAGATTTTAAAGAGCTTGTAGAACTTTCTGAAATTACTAAATAACTCTTATCTGATCCATTAATTTAGTAATTTTTTCTCTGAAAGCAGTATCAACAGGAGAAGATGTATAACCTTCAAGTCTAGCTGCTTCCTCACGTTCAATTAAATTCTTTTCCAAGAGAGCCAATTTTCTCATCGCAATGTTCATAAAAACCTCCTAACCTTATATATTTAACCTTACATATATATAAAGTCAATTTTTGATGGGAAATTGCGTCTTTTGTAAAGAAATATTAAGAAATTTATTACCATTCAACTTTTTCTATCAGTTCAATTTCGTATCCGTCAGGGTCGTTGATAAATGCGATTTTAGAACCTTTGCCGTTTAAATCAAATGGTGGATAAAGATAATCATAACCAAGTTTTGCAATTTTTGCAGTAAAGGCATCAAGCGAGTCCACTGAAAAAGCAAAATGCCCGAAGCCGGTTCCAATGTTGTATCCGTTTTCTGGTGTTTCGTCGTTTACAGTCAGCTCAATTTGACAGGTATTTTCTTCATCTGTTAAAAAGTATAACCAGCAGTCTTCCAACCTCTTTTTGTGGTCGAGTTTCATATTCAATACTTCGGTATAAAATTTTAAAGACGCATCAATATCTTTAACTCTAATCATTGTGTGCAAAAATTTCATATGCCCTCCTTTTTTTATTGATTATATCATGCTAGAATAGACATATGAAACATACATTTGAACAAAAAGTTTATTATTCTGATACTGATGCATACGGTGTTGTATGGCACGGTTCTTATCTTAGATGGCTTGAAATGGGCAGGGTTGAATACTGCGAAGACTTAGGGCTTAATCTTATTGAATTAGAAAAACAAGACATTGTAATGCCTGTTACAAATATGAATATTAGATACAAAGCATCTGGACGGCTTAATGATATAGTTGTTGTTGATACATGGATAAAAAAAATTACGCCGGTTACTGTTGTATTTGAACAGACGATAAAAAATAAAGACAGCGGGAAATTATTTATTCAGGCTGAATTCGAGGTTGTGGCAATACGTAATAATGGAAGTCTGCACAGAAGAATGCCTGAAGTTTTAAAAAACGCATTTGAGAAGGTTTTATCATCATGCCCCGTTTAAACAAATACATAGCATCAACGGGAATTTGCTCCAGAAGGAAAGCTGATGAACTTATTCTGGCAGGAAGAGTTCGCGTAAATGATCAAAAAGTTGAGCTCCTTGGTTTTCACGTACGTGAAAAGGACAAAGTTTATATAGACGGCAAGCTTGTTAAACCGCAAAAGCTTGATTATTACAAATTTTATAAACCGGCAGGATACATTACAACTGCTGATGATGAAAAAAACAGAAAAACTATTTACGACCTTATTCCGGAAGAGCTTCATCATCTCAAACCCGTAGGAAGACTCGATAAGGATTCTACAGGATTAATTATTCTCACCAATGACGGTGAATTTATTAATGAAATGACACATCCGTCTATAAAAGTTCCAAAAGTTTATCTTGTCCACATTGATGGCAGATTTACAGCTGAAAATGCTGAAAAAATGCTTAATGGCATAGTTATTGAAACAGATTCCGGCGAGAAAAAAACAGCTTATGCAGAAACTCTTCCGATAGAAGTCAACTCAAAAAGCTCGGAAATACAGGTTGTTCTCTATCAGGGAATTAACAGACAAATCAGAAAAATGTTTGCAAAACTGGGGTTTGAAGTTAAAAGTTTAAAGAGAATACAGCATGCAACTCTCACGCTTGAAGGACTTAAAAGAGGACAGATAAAGGCAATTAAGCCTAAGCAGGTTAAAGAGCTTAAAGGATATATTGCAAAAATTAAGAGGGAATATGCTCAAAATAGCAATAACGGGTAATATTGCATCTGGAAAAAGCCAGGTTGAAAAATTTATTTCCGAAAAATATACAGTCTATGATGCAGACAAAATTGCACATCAAATCCTTGGCAATGTTGACAGAAAAAAGCTTGGTGAAAAAGTTTTTTCAGACCCTGCTGCAAGAAAGAAACTTGAAGAGTTTATTCACCCGAAGGTTAAAGATGAAATTTTAAAAATTTTTGAACAGAATTTGAACGTTGTCTTTATCTCAATTCCGCTTCTGTTTGAAACAGGATTTGATTCTCTGTTTGATAAAATTATTTTCGTGCAGTGTGATGACGATATAAGACTGCAAAGACTTATGCAAAGGAATGATTTCACAGAAGAACAGGCGTTAAAAAGGATGAATGCTCAACTGCCCCAAAACGAAAAAATGCAAAAATCAGATTTTATAATTTACAACAATTCATCATTAGAAAATTTAGAAAAGCAGGTATTAATACTTGTTAGAGAGCTTTCTAGCCTTATATAATTCAAACACGCTCAGCAGAAAAAACAGCCCGAATACTGCAAGGTAAGATTGATTAGAGTACACAAGAACGTTTCCGCTTTTTTCCGGCTCAAAAAGGTTTAATAAAAATCCCATTGCTGTGCCCAGAAGTCCTACCATTGTAAAAAAGCAAAAATTCATAATGCTGACAGCAGTTCCAGAAACCATTTTTCGATTGGTTAAATGCAGCACCGGAACAAGAAGCGAAGTTAAGCTTGCATTGGCAGCTAAAATAAAGAATATTACTGCAATAAAATAAGTTCTTATTTCAAATATCAAACACAAACATATTATTAAAAGGCTTACAAAAGTTATTACAGCGGCATTTTTAAGAAATATTACTCTGTGGTTATGGCACATTTTGCAGAAAGAAGCATTTATAATATTGAAGATTGCAGCAATTACAGCCATTAGAGATAAGACCATTGCAGCCTTTGAGGCAGGCATAAGACAAAAATCTTCAAGGAACTTCTTACCGATAATAGCCTGTATTGAATAAGAAATTCCAAAGTTGCAGCAGGCAAAACTGAATAAATTACGATTGTGTTTTTTGTGAAGAACCAATCTGAAAGGCAATGTCCTTAGCTTTACTGTTCTGTTAATGGCCGGGAATTCAATATGCCTTGATAAAAGTGCAAACAAAATAACACCGGCAAGAATTACAAACCCGAGTATTACAAGAATTTCACGCCAGTTAATATACTGCATCAGAAACACAAACGGAGCATTAGCTGCAATACCTCCTGCATAGCCAATACAAAGCATTACAGAGATTGCAATACCAAAATTTTTATCAGAAAAACACCCTTTGAGTTCTCTTATAAGACTTAGATAAAAAGTACTCCCGCCAAGCCCCACAAGAACTCTCGAAAAATACATAAGAGGTAAATTAGATGATATCGGAAACAAAAGTGCACCTAAACCTAGAATAATCCCGCCGGTAAGCATTATTCTTAACCCGCCGTACCTGTCAACCAGAACCCCTATCACAAGCTGGTTAAAGGCATAAATGTACATAAAAATTGCACCAAATGCTGTTATATATGGTGCACTTACATTTAACTCATGCTGCAATAAATCAAATACAGCTCCGGGAATTGCTATTCTTTGAAAGTTTGCAAAGAAATAAAACAATGAGCCGATGAATATTAATGCGTACAGTATACCCTTCTTTTTCATACCTCTGTTAAGATACCGCCAACAAACGCGCCTGTCAATAAAATGCAATTCAAGACTTACAAATATTTAATAACTAAGTTATAATAAAATTGGAGGGAATATGAAAAAGTTTTTATTTTTAGCGGGAATGATATTTTTGCTGTCCCCTGCATTTGCAAACGAACCAGCACTGCTGCAGATTAGAAGCATTCAGAGTCAGATTGATGACTGCGGTGCAAAAATATTGAACGCAAACCAGATTACTAAACCTGTTATTTTCGTTTATGACAATGAGGATAAAAAGTTAAAACTTGAATTTGATAAAACCCTTACCAAACATCAAATAGTTGTGTATGCAGATTCATACAAATCAATTGAAAATGATGATGAGCTTGCAGCTTTTCTTGCAAGAGATATTGCTCTGGCCGCAAGATCTTACGATGGAGTTTTTAACGGCTGGTTAAGGTCTATACAAATTAAGGCTGCACCTAAAAAGTTTGAAATCGTTGCAGATAAAATCGCCGTTGATTATATGGTAAAGGCCGGCTACAACCCGATTGCATTAATAACATTTATTCAAAAAACTGTTCCCCAGAAAAGATACGATACAATCTCTACTAAAAATTTAACCTCTAAACGACTGGCACATATTTACGAATATATTTACACTAAGTACCCTTATTATTTAATAAATAATGAATATTTAGAAAACGTTCATTACCAAAATTTCTTGCTGACATCACAAAACAACCGCAGGATGCTGGAAGAAAAGGTCAAAAATAATTCAAGGGAGATACTTAAATATGAATAAATTTATATTAACAGTATTTTCTTTGATAGCAATAACTATCCCGGCAAATGCACTTATTCAGGATGATTTTGCACAAAGAACTGTTACATCTTTTTCTATACCTGAAACAAATCTTGAATATAATTACAATGACACTAGTATTGTGCCAATAAAGCTGCACGTTGTAGACAAAATTCGTTCCGAAAAAAATCTTTATGAAGGGCAGATAATAAACTTTCAAGCAGCCCAAACAGCTGTTTATAATGGAGAAATCATTATAAAACGCGGTACAATAGTGTCGGCTAAAGTAGAAACTATTATTGCCAACGGCATGAACGGGATACCGGCAAGCGTAATTTTTGGCAGCTTTCAAATACCTAATATAGAAAACAACAGATTATCACCTTCTTATGAAAAATACGGACTTGATTTAAGTCTTCTCGTGTATCCCATCAAGTGGGCGTTAACAATACTTCCGCCAACAGGCTCTTTGACAAATTTTATTAAAGGAGGACACGTAAAAATTTCTCCGAAAGAAGATATTGTGATTTATTACCACCCGAACTGGACATAAAAAAAAGGAATCCTTGTTGAAGAATTCCCATGATTGTTTTTTGTTTTGATTTGCAATCTTATACTCTGTCTTTCCTCGTATTCTAACTAAATCCCCTCTGAGGTAAATGCAAATTTACCCCTCTAGTAGCGCCTCTAAAATCCTAGCATTCTTGTCAGCTAACGTATTATTACGCACCTGAGAGCGTGTAATGTAGCTTCTCAAAGCTTCTCTAATAAGCTCTGAACGTGATCTGCTTTCGTTCTCTGCAACTTCGTCAATCTTGCCCAAAAAACTTTCAGGCATTGAAATCAATACTCTAGCCATTGTGTGTACTCCTTTTATCCTCTATATACTTGTTTTGTGTCTTGTATATATATAAAGTATTTTCAAATTATAAAATTGCCTATTTTATTATCTATTATTAAGAATTGTTAAGCTAAAATTTACTTCTACATATATCTTTTCTGTATGAAACGGACTTAAATTCAATCTCCGCGGCTTCACTATACATTTTAGAAACCGCAGCTGCTGCAGTTGCCGCTGTTGTTGTAATCATTAACACAGGGCCTGCATTTGCTTCGTATTCAAGATACTTATTCTTAATAACTGACGGATAAAAAACGATATTTGTATCGTCATCCAGATTATCCAGCCCGTTAATAATATTCTCAATATTTTGCTTATTTTTACAATTTAAAACCAGAGAAGCTGCAAATTTATCATTCAGTCTAATTGTATCTGCTTCGTCACTAAAAGAGCCAATAATGCAAGAGTCAAAAAGTTCATACAAATCTTCATCAAGAATTTCCAGAATGGCAGAAGCATCACAATCCTGCATAAATGAATGCCAGCCCAGCACAAATATCTTGCCATCATCAGTCAAAACACCATTTACTCCGAGTATACCAAGGTAGGGATTACCTTCAATCTCTAAATAATCTAATGTTGGATAAATAACATTATCCATTAAATAGTATTCCTGCTCGATTGTTAACTTATAATTTGGAGCACAAGCCCCCATTCCGCTTGTAAGCTGTCCGCCATTACCTTCAAGAGAGTGTTTGTACGTTATAGAAGAACCCATTGGAAGAGCTTTATAGCCATCTGTAACTGTATAGAAAGAAAACGGCGTTCCATAGATATAATCTTCAATTATTATTCGTTTATTTTTTTCAATAAAACTTGCATCTACCGCAGGTTTTGCCGTCTGATATGAGGTAAAAATGGCTGCACTGTTAGATGCGTCAGTCTTTAGCAAAAATGGTATTTTTTGATTTTTAATATAATCAAGCACCATATTTTGTTTTTCAAAAATACCAAATTTTGGTGTTGGAATTCGAAGTTTATACAAAACTTTCTTTGCAAGAGCTTTATCAAACACAATATTAGAAGCTTTCTGAGCCGGTGCAAAGATTTTTTGGCCGTTATTATTAAATATTTCTGCGATATTTGATTTTAAAGCTTGAGCAGAAATTGGAATTGTCATATCAATACCGTTTTCCATTACAAATTCCAGAAGCTCAGTTACATTATCCTC
The DNA here is from genome assembly GCA_900552525.1 of Candidatus Gastranaerophilales bacterium. Lineage (GTDB taxonomy): Bacteria > Cyanobacteriota > Vampirovibrionia > Gastranaerophilales > Gastranaerophilaceae > CAG-196. The sequence continues at coordinate 23,886 of UNSK01000011.1, forward strand.
TCTAATATCAAGACAATTGGTAAATTCTTTTAACGTATCGCTTGAAGGTGTAACATAAACTTCATGCTTTTCTGACAATTTTTTAGCTAGAGCGTATTCCTTTGCTCCATTCCCGATAATTAAAATTTTCTTACTCATAGGCTAATTGTATCATAAAAATATGGGCATACCTAACGGTTCTGCCCATATTTTTTACTATGACAAAATGTCTATTGTAGTCCTTCGTCGAGGTTGACCAGTAGTTTAAAAACCTACTTGTTGAGATACCTATGTCAACCGACCAATTGGCTACGTGCGTAGCACTAGTCGTCAGCGTGGCCGGCTGTACCAAGAACGTCGCGCATTTTGTGCATAACCATTTCTTTAACAGCAGTTCTGCCTGGTCCCATATATTCACGAGGGTCAAATTTTTCTGGATGTTCTACAAAGAATTCTCTGATTGTAGAAGTCATTGCTAATCTTAAGTCAGTATCGATATTAATCTTAGCAACACCGTGCTTAGAAGCATAGTTAAGCATATCTTCCGGAACACCTTGTGCGTTAGGTAATTTACCGCCAAATTGATTACATTTAGCAACAAATTCCGCAGGAACTGAAGATGAACCGTGAAGAACGATTGGATAATCACCAAAGCCTGCTTCTTTAAGAGCATCTTTAATTTCTTTAAGTCTGTCAAAGTCTAATTTAGCTTCACCAGAGAATTTGTAAGCACCATGAGAAGTACCGATAGCAATTGCAAGAGAATCACAGCCGGTTTGTTTTACAAATTCAACAGCTTCTTTAACGTTAGTATATTTAGCATCTTTAGCATCTACGTTAACATCGTCTTCAACACCTGCTAATTTACCAAGTTCTGCTTCTACTGAAACACCTCTTTCGTGAGCATAATCAACAACTTTCTTTGTAACAGCAACGTTTTCTTCGAATGAGAATCTGCTTCCATCAATCATAACAGAAGAGAAACCGCCGTCGATACAAGCCTTACAAATTTCAAAATCAGCACCGTGGTCAAGGTGTAAAGCGATAGGCACTGTAGTAGTTTCCAGAGCTGCTTCAACCAATTTTACCAGGTAAGTTTGGTTAGCATATTTTCTTGCACCTGCTGAAACCTGAAGAATGATTGGTGATCTTGTTTCTTCAGCTGCTTCTGCAATTGCCTGCAAAATTTCCATGTTGTTAACATTGTAAGCACCAATAGCGTATCCGCCAGCTAATGCTTTTTTGAACATTTCGTTTGTTCCAACTAGTTTTCTTTCACTCATTTGAGTTCTCCTTCTCTTTCTGTAAATAATATTTACATCTTAATTATTATAACAAAAATGAGGAAATGTAAAGCAAAAAACTTTATCTATATATAAGGATACAGGCGTTTTTTATCGTATATAAATACAAGTTCATTTAGCTTGTCATCTTCTATCTCTTCACCTTTTTCTATAGCTTCGTTTACCTCTGCCATAAGCTTTTTACATCTGGCTTTATCTTCTTCTTCAAAGATTTTGATATTTTCTTTTTCATACTGTTCAAAACAATTATTCATAACTCCCAGACCATTTTTAACACTCTTTATATCAGTATGAAAGTTTTCATCCCAGGCAAAAAGCCATTCTCTCGCTGTATTATAGTAGCGCGGTTTATGTGATTCAAATCCTGAAATTACCATATAGTCGCTTTTAGGAGTTGCCTCAAAAAGCGAACGATATTTTTCTATGGACATTCCGGCTTCTGCAGCTGCTTTTGCATCCTGTTCTTCTTTTGACAACAGTACATCGTCTTCATTTTTCTTTTTTCTACCGAATAACCCGAGAGTAAATAAAGTACCTGCTGTTACAGGCATTTGTACGGGATTTGCCGGAGCTTCTGTTTTCTTAATATCTGCTGAAACATCATTTTTCGGAGTTTTTATTGCAGAAGCAGCATATAATCCGCCGGCTGCTACTGTTGCAAATACTGCATTTCTTGTCAATTTATTTATATTCATTTCACACCATACCTTTCTATCCAGATAATGATTATGAACACAAAAAATTGCTAATATATTTACACATTTTTACAAATTTATTTACCAAATCTTCTGTTTCTGCGCTTATATTCCAGAATACATTCTGCTAAAACATCCTTATCAAATTCCGGCCAGAATTTACTTAGAACGATGAATTCTGAATAAGCAATCTGCCATAAAAGATAATTTGAAACTCTCATTTCTCCGCCGGTTCTTATCAGCAAATCCGGATCTGGAATATTACGTGTATACAGATGTTTTGATATTGTATCTTCTGTTATATCTTTTTCTCCTGATGCAATAATTTCTCTAACAGCGTGAACAATTTCATCTCGCGAGCCGTAATTAAAAGCTATTTGCAAATTTACACCGGTATTATTTTTTGTTGTTTCAACAGAATTTCTTAGAATTTCCTGAAGTTTTGGACTTAATTTTGTAGTATCGCCGATAAAAGATATTACTACATTATTTTCATTCATTTCTTTTAGTTCATTTTTAAGAGTTTGCGCGAGTAAGTCCATAAGAAAGTTAACTTCTTCAGGTTTTCGGTTCCAGTTTTCAGTCGAAAAAGCATAAACAGTAAGGTATTTTACCCCAAAGTCATCACAGGCACGCATCGCTGCTTTCAAAGCATCCACACCTTTTTTATGGCCTAAAGCTGACGGGAGATTTCTTTCTTTAGCCCATCTTCTGTTTCCGTCCATTATAATCGCAATATGCTTTAGCTCACACTCTTCTACAATCTTTTTTATATCTTCCATTCTTATTCCTTAATATTTTTCCAGCATTTCAAAAATTTTAAAAACAGGTTCTTGGAGTAATTGTACCTCAACCTCTTCATCAAGTTCAAGCGTAATAGTCGGAATACCTTTTTCGACTCCGGCCCAGGTTCCAAAACTGCCGGGTGTCGGATAACCGATTGACTCTTCTACAGGATAGCCGATTATTTTAGAAATCGCATTTGCCACTACAAGAGCATCACCATCATAATTTACAATTTTATATGGTGCATGAAGTGTTAATATTAGCCGCGGTTTATATTTCTCAACAGTTTCCATAACAAAACGTGTTTCAATTTCACTTGCGGGTTCTTCTCCGCCAAAGAATTCGTTCTTTTCTGTTTTTTCCCAGTTTTGTGTCGGGAAATTTCTATTTAAATCAACACCATTTTCATTTGTTCTTATACCGTTTTTTGTACCATATTTGTTAAGACACGGAATAAAAACTATATTTGTATCCGGCTTTTTATCCAGATATCTTTCAATTAAATATTCTCCCTGCGGTTCATCTCCGTGGAAACAGCCGATTATAAGCACTGATGGATTAATGAGGTTTCCGGCAATTTTCATATCCCCTCCTACGGTTTAATAACCGAAAGAATATAATCATCTGTGAAGTATTTATTAGCGCAATCCTGCAAATCTTTTGGAGTAACTTTATGAAGTTTTTCAATAATTTCTGCTTGATAGTCAAAAGGCTTACCCATAATTGAATAATAAGCCATCATATTTGCCTGCTGGCCGTTTGTTTCCGTAACATATTGCTGTTTACCAATCAAATTATTGACTGCATTTTTGAGCTCTTCTTCACTTACAGGAATTGTTTTAATTTTCTCTATTTCTTCCTTAAATCCGTCAATAGAGGTTTGAATATTAGATGGTTCTGTTCCTATATAAATACTAAAAACAGCCGATTTTTTATGTGTTTCATAAGCTGTTCTTACAGTATATGCAAGACCTTTTTTCTCTCTAAGTTCAAGAAATAATCTAGACGAAAGACCGCTCGCACCCAGAATTATATTTAAAAGCATTATTACCGGATACTCATCTTCTCCAATCGTTGGAACACGCCAGCCTTGCAGGATTTGTGCCTGATTTGCATCTTCTTTAATGATTTCTGTGTACTCCTGTTCTAAAGGCTGCGGGATTGGTATTAATGAAACAGCCTCCTTCGCTTCTGGAATATCTTGTCCCAAATATTTATCTATCAAGTCAAAATCAACATCACCTGCGATTGCAGCTGTTTTTTGACTGTTATTTAAAATTTCGCGGTAAGAAGCAATAACATCTTCTTTTGTAACATTATCAATTTCTTCAAGAATTTTAGTATAGCTATTTCCATAAAAATGATTTTTGTAAATAGTTTTTGTAAACAAATCAGAAACTTTTACCTTTGCAGAGTCAAGTTCTGCAGTAAGTTCGCCTTTCAGCTTGGTTTTCTCTTTATCAAACTCTTAAAAAGTAGAGTGTAAAATAACTTCTTTCAGAATAGATAAAGCTTTTTCAAAATCTTCATTAAGACATACAAACCTGAATCTTAAATAATCAGACTTCATTTCTGTACTAAAATCAATAGCATTTTCATCGAGTATTGCAGATAATTCTTCGGCTGAATATTTTTCAGTACCTTTTAACAACAACCGGTTCATAATAGAATATTCGCCTGAATATTTTTCCGGTTTTGTTATCGAAAAATTAAGCGTTAATGCCACTCTCGGAGTGTTTTTATTCTCTTTTACACAAGCTCTAATATTATTTTTTAAATTAAATTCTCTCATACTTAAATTAAAACACAAATAAAATAAGGTATCAAATTGTAAAAAAGTTATTGAAAATAGCATGTTCATGGTAAAATTTAGACGATGAAGATTTTAGAAGTAAGAGATGGTTTTGTAAAATTTGAAGCAGACAATAGCGTGTACCTTTCGTCATTTATTCAAATAGACGGTATTGAAAAGCGCTACATTGCGCAGGTTACACAATTAAAACGCTCTGGCGAAAATTCAATAGCGTATGCTAAAATTTTGTTTTTGTATGACGGCTCTTTACAGCCGTATGACAAAACTCTGCCTTCCAAAGAGTCTGAAATAAAAGAATTTACCTTTGATATTCTAAATAATTCAATTAATGCAAAAACGCCTGTTATTGCCGGAGAAACATTAGGAAAGGGCGTAAGCATTATAATTGATGCTTCTTCTTTTGACAAAAAAATGCTTGCAAGTATTGATGATAAACAAGAAAATAATATTATTGCCAGAAATCTTGTTAAACAGTTTAATAATTTAGATAAAAACGTACTTATCATTGATACTCTCGGAGTGATTGATGCAAAAAAAATTACTGCCGGAGTTGATTTTAAACTGCCGCTGGATACCGCATCACTAGCTTTTATGTATCAGGATTGTTTAAATGATGCAACAGCAGACAGTAAATCTATGATTATTGAAATCTTCAAAGATTTATCTGATTATTCACAAACAGTTCCATTCGTGCCATTTGGTGCTCTTAAATCAATTGTTGATGATATGGTCGACAAATCTCATGTTTTCAAACTGCTTGTATTAAAAAATAAACTTGCAAAGTTTGACAAGCTGGGATATTTTGCGGCAAATAAACAGGAAGTCGACAAAATCGATGCTATACTTAATTCTAAATGTGCAATTATTGACTTATCCAAACTGGATACTGCATTCCAGAACAGATACCTTGCATTTTTGTACGAAAAACTTCAACAAAAACCAAATACTCAGGTTCTTTTGGAGCTTTCAAATGTCATAAGCAAAAAGAATTTAAAAAATATTTTGTCATCTGAAAATATTCCGACCACCTTTATAACTCATTCCCGTTTTAAATATCTGAATGATATAAAAAACTTGTTTGATAATTTTATAATTTCACCATCTTTCACAAATAACGAAATCTTCAGTATTTACAGCTCGTTCTTAAAAGCTATGCCAAAGCAGACATATCTCATAACCGGAGAAGCTGTAAACTACATACCTCTTGTATCAACACTGAAAGTGATTAACGAAGTTATTCCATCTCAGCCGGAAACCGTCGAAGAGGAAGAAATACCGGTTTCTGAGCCAGAAGAGGTACAAGAAGAGCTTCCTATTGAAGAACCGGAAGAAGAAGAGATTGTTCAGGAAGACGATTCTGAGCTGGAAGAAATCAGCGAAGAAGATGAACCTGAAATTATTGAAGAACCGCAAATTACTAACGAAGAAATTCTTGCTAACATAGAAGAAAAATCAGAAGCAGTAATAACAGAAGCCGCAAAAGACTTAACTCCTCCTGAAAACATGTTTGGAGAAGAAGAGGAAGAAGAGATCGCAGAGCCGGCTGAGGAGAGTTTGGAACTAGAAGAAGACCAAGAAGAGCAGTTAACCATCAACGCAGAATATAAAACAATTCTTGAAGAGCAAGAAGAACAAGAACCTCAAGAAGAATATGATGAAATTCCGATTACAGAATCTTTTGATACAGTTCAGGAAAATATAGAAGAGATTGAAGATTATATTCCGGAAACTGATGAGAATGATTTTGAAGAACTCTCTATTAATGAAGAATTTGAACAACAAGAACCTCTTGTTGAACAAGAGGCCGAAGAAGAAATTGAAATGCCGGAAGGTTTTGATTTGGATATAGATTCAACTCAAATGCTGGATGCAGAAGAAGAAACAGAAGAATTGACCGTTAATGATGACGATGTTGATGTACTTCCTATTGCAGAAAACAATTATGAGCTTGAAGATATTGTCGAACTTAACCCTGACGAAGCAGATGAAAATGATATTGTTATAGATATGGAAGAAGATACAGAGGACGAACTTCCGGAAAACATTGATGAGCAGATAGTCAAAGACGTAGACAAAGTTTTTACGACCAGAAAAGACGATGATATATCAGATTCTGACCTGGATTTTATAGATGAACTCAATAATGACGACGGTAATTTGCTTGAAGAAGTTTCTGACAGTGATGCTGTGTTGGAAGAATTATCCGAGTCTGATGAAAACGACGGTATTTTGGAAGAACCTCAGGAACAGCTAGAATTAAAAGATGACAGTGATGATGAAATCTTAGAAACAAGAAGTGCTTCAACACCTATTGTACCTGTATATGACGCAGATATCCCGCAAGAAGACTTAGTAATGAGCGATCCTATACAGCAGGGCGATACTGTTACTCATGCAAAATACGGAAGCGGAGTCGTTGAAAAAATGATTAAGTATGGAAACAAGACTTTATTTTCAATAAACTTCGATAATATTGGCAGAAGATTATTAGATCCAACCTTAACAGAAATTAAAAAATCATAATAAAATCTTTACTTTTATTTTTGTTATTAGTAGAATAAGTATACTCACTATCCTCTAGTGACAGACAGTTATTAAGGAGTCATTAACCTTAATTTCTGTTATAAGTGAAAGGAAATATAAAATGGCAAATATTAAGTCAGCAAAAAAAAGAGTTCTTATTGCAGAAGCAAACAGACAAAGAAATGCAGCTTTTAAAACTTCTATCAAAACAGCTTTGAAAAAAGCTCTTGCTTTAGCAGAAGGTGATGATAAAGAAGCTTTAAATGCAGCTATTTCTAAAGCATATCAATTATGCGACAAAGCTGTTTCTAAAGGTATTTTACACAAAAATACTGCTGCAAGAAAGAAATCAAGACTTGTTCTTGCTATCAAAAAATTAGCAAAATAAGCTAATGATGATTTTTAATAAGGCGCTTTGCTTGAAAGCAAAGCGCCTTATTTATTTCTCAAAATAGATAACAGTTGAATGAAGATTATATTTATCCAGTACTTTAACTTTCGAAGTAAATAAGTTTTTCGGATCTTCTTTCAAGATAAAATAATATCTTCCGGCCGGCAGCTCTTCAATCTTATTGTTACATACCTCTAAATAAGGTTCACATCCATCTTTTAGGATAATAACATTATCTTTTTGATGTAAATAGTAATAATATCTATGATAAGACCTATCTAATACAATCTTTTCACCGTCTTTAATATGATTTTCAACAATTTGTACAGCTTCTCTTGCTGAAGTATAAAATTTATAAGGGTTAATTGTATAAAATATAGAAGTAATAAAACTTATAATACATACAGACATCAAACATACATTTTTAAATTTCCAGTTGTATTCTGCTATAATTACGACAAAAAGCGGTAGAAGGAATAAGATTAATCTTGCTTCTATCGGATAGAGTCTTAGTGCTGATACTGCAAATGTCAGCAGAATTGGAAGCCCTAGAAACACACGCTGCTTTTTATTTGAAATAAGAGATATAAATGCTGGTACAAGCATTACAGCCCCGCAGAAAAGAGCCTTAAGCTTATCAAAACTAAAAAGCTCTCCAAAACGTAACACTATTCTTAATGGATGCCTCAGGTCAGCAAATCCGTATCCATTCTGCCACCAGTTATACATACCGTCATAATTACAGCTTGAAACATACCTCAAAGATAAGAAGTAAAACAGAAGAAAGCTTATAAAAAAAGGTATATAAGTTTTTAGAACAGCCCCGGGATTTTTGATAAGCATTACCAAAAAGTAACTGCCGATTATAAACAATGATGAAAGCGAAAACCACGGTGCAATTGCAATTAACAATGAATAGTGCCATTTAAATTCTTTTTCAAAAATCAGCTTATAAAATATAATAAGAAGCAGGACAGATGTAAATAATTCTAAAGAATACTGCTTAAACTGCGCACAATACAGAATTGCTGTCATATTAAATGAAAACAGAAAAGTACTGACAGTAATTACTACTCTGTTTTTTGACAACATTGATACGAATTTATAAAAGAGCGGAATAGCAGCTATTCCTGAGACCAGAGGTATCAGGCGCAGTGTAAAGTCACGCAGATTATCTATAATCAGAATTTTTGACATTACAAGAAACATCGGCGGAGCAACCTGCAGGTAATCCAGTCCTTTAAACAAACCTGAATAAGAATGTTCTAAAACATTCAAAGCAAGAGCAGCTTCATCCCCCCAGAAAGAAATTCCCCTAAAATACGCAAATAAGCGGAGTATAATTCCAAATACTATAATAACAGTAATGCCGTATTTCTTTCCGAAAGGGTTCACGAATTACTCCTCTAAATACTTCTTACCGGCAAGTTCGTCAGGCATAAACTGCTGTTCAACGTCCGGCGCGTCATGTGTATAAATATAACCTTCTCCAAACCCGTATTTTTTTGCATCTTTATAATGTGCATCTCTTAAATGCATTGGAGGAGGGAAGTCATTACCTCTCTCTATATCCATAAGAGCTTTATCTATTGCAATACAAGCTTTATTAGATTTTGGTGCTTTTGCAACATACACAACCGCATTAGCAAGGGGGATTCTACCTTCCGGGAGCCCAATAATCTCAACAGCTCTATATGCATTAACAGCAATATTCATAGCATTCGGATCGGCAATACCTACGTCTTCTGCAGCGCATACAATAAGCCTGCGTGCAATAAATCTTGGATCTTCACCGGCTTCTATCATTTTGGCCAGATAATATATCGCGGCGTCAGCATCTGAACCTCTAAGACTTTTCTGAAATGCAGATGCACAATCATAATGCTCCTGTGTCGAATATCTAGTATTACGTTTCTGAGTAATACTTTCCAGAATTTCTACAGACAAAAGCCTTGTATCATTTGAAAAATTGCTGGCAAAATAAGAATTTTCCACAAGATTTAAAGCACATCTGGCATCACCTCTGGCATTATTTACAATAAACTTCGTAACCTCTTCATCATACTGAATAGGCTGGTAATTCTTTTCCAAATACTCAAACCCTCTATTAACAATTTTTCCCATACTGATATCATTAATAGGATTAAGTCTTATTACCTGAACTCTTGATAGAAGAGCAGGTACAACCTGAAAAGACGGATTCTCGGTAGTAGAACCAATAAGGAAAATAGTGCCATTCTCAACATGCGGAAGCAGAGCATCCTGCTGTGTTTTAGAATATCTATGAATTTCATCTATGAATAGAATTGTTTTTTGCCCTGAACGAAGAGCCTGTCTTGCCTGTTCAACAGTTTCTTTAATTTCTTTTATACCTGATGTCACGGCAGACAGTTCAATGAATTGAGCGTTGACCTTAGTTGCAATAAGCCGTGCAAGAGTTGTTTTGCCGCACCCCGGTGTACCCCAGAGTATCAGAGAAAATAACCTTTGAGTTTTCAAAAGATTTAACAGCGGAGAATTTGGAGCAACAACATTTGACTGACCTAAAAATTCATCAAGAGTTTTCGGCCGCAAAATTTCAGCCAGAGGCGTTTGCTTATTAACTTCTTCCAGTTGCGTAAATAAATCCATAACAATATTTTAGCACGACTACTTATTAATAAAAACAGCTTTTATTTGCTCCGGTTCATATCCAACATTCAAGCCTTCTGCGCCAGAAAGCCTGTCTGCACCGTAACCGGTCGTTAAGAAATAATAACCGCCTGCAGGAAGATTATTTATGAAATCTTTACAAACCTGAGTATCAGAATAACAAAATTCCGGCACTGTAAGAACCTTGTTTTTTATACCGCTATTTTGCAAATAATATCTATATTCATAACCGCCCCTGTCAATTAGTATCTTATCCTCAGGTTTTATACTTGATTTTATTGTTTTCACTATATCACGGGCATAAGAATAAGAGAGCCAGTCAGCATAAATTGTATAGCTTGTTAATGAATATAATAATATAATTACGCACATTGCTCTGATAATTTTTGAAGAACAGGAAACAGCTATTATAACAAAATTTGGAAGCAAAAATAAAATTAAGCGTGCCTGTACCGGATATTTGTGAAGAGATGATGCAAGAATAACTGCAATAATGGGCCCTATAAACAAGAGTTTTTCTCGAAGTTGAATACGTTTAGCAAAAACATATGTTAATACTAATAAAGCTCCAAATGCACCGCATAATAAATTCAAAACCTTAATCTTATATGAAATAAATAATTCGCTAAAACGTATTAATAGTCTTACCGGAGTCAAAAACGATACAAAAGAATAAAAATCCGAGTAAAAATCATTCATTCCGGAATAATTGATATTAAAAACACAGCGGAGATTTATTATATACAAAAACACCAGCCCCGCAATTACAGGAATACAAACCCGCTTTCTGAAAGATAAGATACAGCCGGTTATTAATATAAATATAGATGAGTAAGAAAAAAACGGCGCCAATACCAAAATTAAATAGTAATATTTTTTAAAATTACCATTAATAATATTGTAAAATATAGAGAGTAAAATTACCGAAACAAAAAGCTCGGTTGAATACTGCTTATATTGAGATGCATAAAGTATTGCACAGGGATTTAACGCAAAAAGAAGGTTTGAAATCAAAATTTGCAATCTATTCCTAAATACCTGAGTTGAAAGATAATAAAAAGCTGCAATAGACAGAATACCGCTCAGGAATGGAATTACTCTAAGACAAAAATCTCTCCAGTAATCAGTTTTAGGGTTAAATAGAACAAGCATTAATTTTGAAAGAAACAAAAACCCAGGAGGTGCCACCTGCAGATTATCAAGCCCGTCCAGAAGTCCGGCAAAGCTCCTGCTTGTAATATTAAGAGCAAGCGCAGCTTCGTCATGCCAGAAAGACGGATTTTTGACAAACAGAAAAGTTTGAAAAACAATACTTACTGCAAATATCGCAATCAGCACTCCCTTAAAACAACTTTCTGACTTAAAATATTTATCCACATAGTAATTCTACCATAAATAGAGGATTTTAATTGAATAAAACTTCGTTATATTTACAAAGAGAAGATGAAAGGAGATTTATATGGAATTAAAAGGTTCAAAAACTGAAGCTAACCTTATGGAAGCTTTTGCCGGAGAATCACAGGCAAGAAACAAGTACACATACTACGCTTCACAGGCAAAAAAAGATGGTTATGTACAGATAAGCAAGATTTTTGAAGAAACTGCTAACAATGAAAAAGAACACGCAAAAATCTGGTTTAAATTATTACACGGCGGTTCAATCGGAAATACCCTTGATAACCTTGAAGATGCAGCCCAAGGTGAAAACTATGAATGGACAGATATGTATGCAAGATTTGCAAAAGAAGCCAGAGAAGAAGGGTTTGATGACATAGCACTTCTTTTTGAAAATGTTGCTAAAATAGAAAAAGAACACGAAGAAAGATACAAAAAGCTATGGGAAAATATAAAAAATGAAGAAGTGTTCCAGAAACCTGAACCTATAGTTTGGGAATGTGCAAACTGCGGATTTTCATACATTGGAGAAAAGGCAATAGACACCTGCCCGGTCTGTAAACATCCGCAAAGCTATTTCTTTGAAAAAGCTAATAATTACTAAAATATTACAGCCGGCTAAACACCGGCTGTTTTTTGTTTTGCATTTTCATATCTTTTTTTAGTAAAATAGTTTGTCATGCCTGCAACAAAGAAGCCCATTACCCCAATTGAAAATACATAAGGAAGTCCAGAAATTAAAACTTTTTGCTTAACAAGAGATTTATACTCTTTTTCTACAGTTGATTTCCTTTCTTTTGCAAGTTTTTCGGCAAGAACACCTAAATCATCAAACTTTGGAATATTTTTATCTTTTCCGATTAAATCTTTGCATTTACCCATTTTATAAAGAATTTTCCTGAACCCTTTTTCAACAAGTTCGCTGCCTGTAATCACATAAAGAGCTACAAGCGGAAATCTTGTTGCTGTTTCTTTAAAGTTTTCTTTTCCTCTATCGGCAGATGCCCCAAAATACCCTGCACCGCCAACGAGAACACAGGTTGTAAGCTGCCCTTTGCTTAAACACAGTTTTCCATTCTGGCTGTTAAAGTCCATACAGGTGTATTTGTTAAAGAAATTCTTAGCTTTTGGAGATTTCTTAAACAATTTTGTACCAGGTGCTACAATAAATTCTGAAATATTTTGAAGAATTTTAGAATTTTTACCTTTTGTTGCAAGCAGCCCTGCCAGCCCAAGACATCCTGCATAAACACCAGCGGCCAGTCCTATATGTTTTTGAGCACTCTTTTTAACCTTTTCCTGATGTGATATATCCTCTTTAGTATTTTCTAGAGAAGCAATATTCTTAAAATCACTCTTTTTGAAAACTTTTAATGTCATCAAATTTTTTATGTAATTCAAAGAAAATTCGGTTAAAGGTATTGCCATTGCAGCAAGTGCTATAGCAGCTTTTACAGGAATAACTTTTTTATTATTCTTTCCGCCCTTCTCCAGAAGTTCTACCCCAGTTGTTGCAACTTCTTTCTTTAATTCATTATTTAAACCTTTAGAAAAAACTTTTCTTGCAACTCTTTCACCCAAAATTGTCGGCACAAAGTATATTAAAGCCTCTTCTGATGTTTCCAAAAAAGTATTTTCTGTCAAATCAGCAAGACTTCTCGAAAATACAACTTTAGGTATCAGGCACGTTGTTGCGTCCTGTATAAATCTTGATGTCGAAAGCCCTGATGCCTGCTCCTGATGACGTATGAACTTTGCAGCAGGTTTTAAAGATTTCGGCAATGTGTTAATTAAAATTTTGTTGTTATTTGATGACATAATTCATATTCCTAAAACATGTAAAGACTTAAAATTGCCTAATCTGACAGCTGCTATTTACAATCTTTAACACAATCAGCAAGGCAGTAATCCTGAACTGCCCGCAAAAAATCTCAATACGGTTCACATGCCGGCAGTTAAACTGACCAGCGCCACCAAGAATTATTAAGATTTAATGTGTTCATATTTTTCATTTTTTAAAATTCCTTTGTATCGATATATCGATACAAGGAATATATTAAAACTTTTTTTCTTTTTTGTCAATAGTTTACCTTCTTTCATCTTTTTGATATCCTTAAGACAAGGATATTTTTTAAGGGGAATAAGAATATGACAGAAATCAGGCAAGAATTTATACAACAAGCAATACAGCTTACAAGAAATGCAGAAGTGCTTCCGGGCGGTGCTAACGGAGGAGTTACGGAACTTGCTGCAAAATTACAGCACGCGGCAGATACCAATACTCCTTTAAGAATTAAACTTGGTATGGATCCGACTCGTCCTGACTTACACCTCGGACATACTGTTGTTATGAGAAAATTAAAAGAATTCCAAAAACTCGGACATAAAATCGTTTTACTGGTAGGCGGAGCAACTGCAATGATAGGCGATCCTTCCGGAAAATCTGAAACAAGACCAGCTTTAACAAAAGAACAGGTTGAAGAAAACGCTAAAACTTATTTTGAACAAATGTCTAAAGTTCTGGATGTTTCAGAAGCAGAGGTGGTAAACAACGCTGATTGGCTTCATAAACTTAATTTCACAGAACTTTTACAGTTAGCAGGGAAAGTTACTGTTGCACAGATGATGACAAGGGATGATTTTGCAAAAAGATACTCAGAAGGCAAACCAATTGCAATACATGAATTCTTTTACCCTCTAATGCAGGCATATGACTCTGTTGCTATTGACTCTGACATAGAATTAGGCGGAACAGACCAGAGATTTAATACTCTTTTAGGACGCGATATCCAGTCTGCTTACGGTAAAAAATATCCGCAGCTTGTCATGATGCTTCCGCTCCTTGAAGGCACAGACGGGGTTGTAAAAATGTCTAAAACATATCCTGAACACTGCATATCACTTACAGACAGCGCCAAAGATATGTTCGGAAAACTAATGAGTATTCCTGATACCTTAATAACTCGTTACTACTCTCTTCTCACAGATGTTGAGCAGTCCGAACTCGTAAAAATGGATAAAGAAATTGAATCAGGTTCAATTAATCCGCGTGATATTAAAATGAAGCTGGCTCATATGATTACAGAAGAGTATCATGGAAAAGATGGTGCTGATAAAGCACAGGAAGATTTTATTAATGTAGTATCCAACAAGGGAATACCGGACGATATCGAAAGTGTTAAAATAGATGCAGAAGGGATAAACATACTGGATTTACTGGTTAAACTTTCTTTCGTACAAAGTAAGGGCGAAGCTAAACGCCTGATACAGGGCGGCGGGGTAAAACTTGATGGAGAAAAACTTTCGGATATGGCATATACGGTTAAACCGGCTATGGATGTGGTATTACAAGCAGGTAAAAGAAAGTTTGCTAAATTAATATGATATACAACAACGTCTTAGAATTAATCGGGAATACTCCTCTGGTAAAATATAATGACAATATCTGTCTTAAGCTTGAATATTTTAATCCGTCAAGTTCAATTAAAGATAGAGCTGCTTCTTCAATGCTTAAAGAGGCAATGGAACGCGGAGATATAAACAAAGAAACAGTCATTATTGAACCAACAAGCGGTAATACAGGTATCGGGTTAGCTATGTGCTGTGCTGTACTCGGCCTTAGACTTATAATCTGCATGCCGGAGAGCATGTCAATAGAGCGGAGAAAAAATATTGCTGCATATGGTGCAGAGCTTGTTTTAACTCCCAAAGAAAGGGGCATGCAGGGCGCCGTTGATAAGGCTACCGAACTAGCCAAGACTTATTCTAACAGCTTTATACCTATGCAGTTTGCGAATCCGGATAATCCAAAATCTCATAAAAAGACTGCAGCTGAAATTGAAACAGCAGTAGAAGGGCGAGAGGTTGTTATAGCAGCAGGAATAGGAACTGGCGGAACTGCATTCGGTTTGAAAGAATACTTAAAAAATGCAATTGTATTTGGGGTTGAACCGGCAGAAAGCCCGTTGTTTACAGAAGGTCATGCAGGACCGCACGCTATTCAGGGAATAGGTGCCAATTTCATACCAAAAATTTCTGAAGGAAAGCACTTAGACGGAATACTCACCGTAAAAGGAGAAGATGCGATTGCGCAGGCCCGTGAATTGGCACAAAAACACGGAATTTTCTGCGGAATTTCTGCAGGAGCAAATGTCTGCGCAGCACAAGAACTTACAAAAAAATATCCAGATAAATTAATTGTTGCTATTATTCCTGACAGCGGCGAAAGATATTTGTCTGTTTGGTAGGAGCTATAATGCTTTTTAGAGCTATAAAAAAAATAAAAGAAGATATTAAAGTTATTTACGAAAAAGATCCTGCTGCAAATAATCTTGCAGAGGTACTCTTCTGTTACCCTGGGTTACAGGCATTGATATCACACAGGATTGCGCATAAACTAGCTTATTGGAAAATTCCGTTTATTCCGAGATTAATCTCTTATTGGACAAGAATTTTTACAGGTATTGAAATTCATCCGAAAGCGAGAATTGGAAACCGATTTTTCATAGATCACGGAGAAGGCGTTGTTATCGGAGAAACTACAATTATCGGAGATGATGTGCTTATTTATCAGCAGGTAACATTAGGCGGAACAGGTAATGAACACGGAAAACGCCACCCGACCATAGGCAACAATGTTATCATAGGAGCAGGTGCTAAAATATTAGGCAATATTACAATCGGAGATAATACAAGAGTAGGCGCCGGCTCAGTTGTTGTTGATGATGTTCCGGAACACTGCACTGTTGTTGGCGTACCGGGCAGGGTTGTTCAGCAAAAATTTATTAATCAGGACGGAATACTAATGCATAACAGAATTCCGGATCCTGTAAAGTGTGAATTGAACAGACTTAAATATGAAATTCAGGAACTAAAAACAGAACTAACTGAAAAGAATTAAGTTTTGTAACAATTTTATTATGCATAAGCAAAAAATTTTATTTTAATTACTTTTTATCCTTGTGTAGCAGGAAAGGAATTTGTGTATGTCTATAGATTCAATTAATTTTTCAACAAAGACTCCAGCATTTAAAGGAAACTATAAGCGTACAGAGCAGGGTAATCCTTATTATCACACGAATTCTGCGATGAAAATTGGCGGTACACTTGCTGGTTTATGTGCTCTTGGTACAGCTATAGATCTTGCCGGTAACAATTTTTTTCAAAAAGCTCTAAAAAATTTGCCAGAAGCAGATAAAGACCTGATAAAAATTAATAATAAAACTGCAATTTTAGCTAATGGTTTAGCTGCTCTTGCTATCCATTTAGGCTGTGCAGCTTTTATTGACCATAAAAGAAACGAAAAAGCTAAAGAAACAGCTGACTTTGTAAAAAAAGTCGGAACGAAAAATGCTGTAATGAATAGTGATGAAGTTGCTCTCTCAAATAAAGGCCGAGCCTACTATGACTCTAATACCGGAGCAAAATACGGTGTCTGGTGCGGCACTGGTGTTGGTCTAGTAACAGGAATTCTAGGATATGCTAAAGAATTAAAAAATTTAGATAGTAAAACGCCAGATGTAATTAAAACAGCAACTAAAACAGGAGGCGCCATTGGAATAGCAATGGGTATCGGTATTTCTGCACTCGGCGGCTGGTTATTAGGAAAATGGGCTGACAGCATTGCAAACAACGATGCAAGAAAACATGCATAAGTATTGCTTTTTTTATAAAGTTATATTATAATGTATGGGTAGAGTTGAATTAACTCTGTATTTTTTGATGAATCTCATATTATTTTATTGATAGGATTATTTATTAGTAGTGAAATTTTTTATTTTAATTGGTTAAGAGGCTTTTATTATGTATGTAAACAAGTGCATTAAGTGTGGTGCGGAATTTGAAACGAAAAACCCCAAAAGAGTAATATGTCCTAATTGCTTATACGCTGATAAAGGAACAGAATCTACAGAAGAAAAACCTATGCAGAGCTATAGTTCCTACAGCTCATACTCTACGGAGTCTCGCCCAAGAAGCTATGACAGACCGCAGCAAGGCGGTTACAGAAATAATAATTATTCCCGTAATCAGGATGGCGGATATCAGAGAAGGGATAATTACAATAGAGATAATCGTTCACAACAGGGTGGTTATCAAAGAAACAATAACCGTCAGGGCGGATATCAACAGCGCAGACCTGATAATAACAGAGGCGGTTACAGAAATAATTACGCAAGTGCAAGACCTCAGCAGGGACAAAGACGTCCAATGCAGAACAGACGTCCGCAAAAACCAGCTAGACCATTGCTTATCAGCAAAGAACAATTAGAACAAATTGAAGTTCTTTACAAAACAATGCTGCCATTACCAAATCCTGATTGTCACGAAGTAATTGGTGCAAAACTCGGTATTGAACCGCAAAAAGTATTTTTCGGTATAAATTTAGTGCGTCAAAAAATGATGCTTCCTAAGCTTCCGTTCCCAAAACGTAAGCTTGCGATTTCTCCAGACCAGATGATGGCAATTAAAGCATTATATGAACCATTATTGCCGCTTCCTCCAATTGGCTGCCACAAAATTATTGCAGCTCAGTTGAAAATGGATGAATGGAGAGTTCACGTTGGAATTAAGCTTATTCGCGCCCAGCTTGGTTTAGATAGATGGAACGAAGACAGAGCGGATAAGCCGGCTGATTATATGGTTGCAAAACATACTAAACCGTCATCAGAGGAAAAAGTTCCGGTTGCGGTAGAAGCAAAAAAGGCTCCTGAACAAGAAGCCGTAAAACCAGAACCGGAAGCTGAGCCGGAAGTTGAAGAAAAGCCTAAACGAGGAAGAAAACCTAAGAAGAAAGAAGATGAAGAATAATTTTGTTTCTGTAGGTAAAATTCTTAACTTTCATGGCGTTCAGGGTGAGGCAAAGCTGGGATATTCAAAAAACCGTGAAGACTTTTTATCCCACCTCAAAGAAGTTTTTGTGCAACTAAACGGTGAATATATAAAGCTTGAAATTTCAAGACTTCGTTTTACACCTAAATGTGGAATTATAAAATTTAAGGGAATTGACACTTTAAATGATATTTTAGAGTACAAAAATCAACTTATTTTTGTTACAGAAGATGTTGCAAGAGATTTTCTTGAGGAAGACGAATTTTTGATAGATGAATTAGTCGGACTTGATGTTTTTGACGGAGAGAAAAAAGTTGGTTCGGTTGTCGGCGTATCAAATAACGGGGCAAGTGATTTGTTATCGGTAAAAAATCTTGATAAAAAGATTTGCCTGGTTCCTTTTGTTAAGGCGATTGTGCTCTCAGTAGATATCAAAAACCGCAAAATACAAATCAACAATCTGGAAGGATTACTTTCATGAGATTTGATGTTTTAACGCTGTTTCCGGAATTAATTCAGTCCCATATGGATTTCAGCATAATGAAACGTGCATCGGAGGAGGGGATTATTTCTGTAAATACAATTAATCCTCGTGACTTTACACTTGATAAGCACAAAAAAGTTGATGATACTCCCTATGGCGGCGGAGCTGGAATGGTTTTAATGCCTCAGCCTTATATTGATGCTTATAATTCTCTAGAAAAAGTTGAGAATAGTATTACTTTAATGATGACACCGCAAGGCGAACCGTTTACAGATAAAATATCAAATGAGCTTGCGAAATACGAGCAGGTTATAATTCTTTGCGGTCATTATGAAGGTTTTGATGAAAGAATTAGAGAAATCATTAAACCAAGAGAAATTTCTATTGGAGATTTTGTATTAACGGGCGGTGAACTACCTGCATTATGTATTATTGATAGTGTTTCCAGAAAGATTGAAGGAACACTCGGCAAAATTGAGTCTGCTCATGATGACAGTTTCGCAGACGGGCTTTTAGAGTATCCGCAATATACCAAACCCCGCGAATATATGGGATATAAAGTTCCTGATGTTCTCTTAAACGGCAATCATAAATTGATTGAAGAATATCGAATGGAACAAAAAATACTCAGAACGAAGTTTAAACGGCCAGATTTGTATGAAAAATTTATTCAGCGAAATAAACTTCCTGAATAACAGCTATAATTCTATTTAAAAAGTTTTTATATTTAATTCTGTCAGCAGAACCGGAAAGAACTATATCTGCATAAGCTTTACAAGGTCTTATGTGTACAGCAGCTTTTTCGTTTGCATTCTTATAAATATAATCTGCTGAATCACCTAAATCACGTTCTTTAGCACGTACATAAAAACGTTCTTTCTTGATATGTTCAGCAATATCTACATAAATTTTAAAATTGAACGCGTCTTTCACTTTTTCAGTAAGTGTAAATAAACCTTCTGAAATAATAATTTTAGAAGGTTTAGCTAAAGTATAATTATCATGCCTGATGGCAGTTCCACTCATGTCATATTTAGGAAGATAAGTAATTTTTCCGGACAGTAATTCCTTAATATGTTTACTCATCAATTCTAATTCAAGTGCTTGAGGCACATCTAAATCATAATTTTTTGCAAATTCAGAAAAGCTTCCTGCAGCCTTAACCATTTCTGAACGATCGTAATAATAATCATCTGTATTAACTCTTGTTATTGCATCATCAATATTAAATTCAGCAGCAAATGACTCAATGGTATCAATTAAATCCATAGTAATTGTAGATTTTCCGCTGGCAGTTTCTCCGGCAATACCAATTGATGCAGGCATTTTAATTCTGCCTGACAGGTAAGCTGCAATCTTTTTTATTACAAACGGGGTATAGCTGACAAGAATAGAGCCGCTTGCATTCAATTCAGCTTCAAAAACCTTTTGCAAATATCTCTCTATCTCATCACATAAAGTTGTTGGTTTTGTTACTTGTGAAGTTGCTATGTTCTGTATCATAAATCTTTTTTCTTTCTTTGTACTATTATACACAAATTAAAACAAAAAGAAAGTTTTTTTTGCCTCAAATTTTACAAAATTTAATAATTGTTAAGCATTTTGAAAAATTGTTACATTTGGCGCAAACGTAGTTATAGTGCAGGAAACATTTTTTTTTATTTACCCCTATTTTCCCCTCCTCTCTCAAGTTTTTTAAATTTATGCCGATAATAAAATCAAAGATGTAAATATAGAAGAATATTTAATGGTAAAAATTAACAAAAATCAGTCTGTATACGAAACATTTGTGACAAACAACACAAAAGTTACTCAACATCGTTTCCAAAATTCAGTTTGGGAAACATCTATCAATGGTGAAATTGAAGATACCGAGCAGGGAGATGCAGGTGATTGCTGGTTATTGACACACATTAACGGACTCAGA
Organism: Candidatus Gastranaerophilales bacterium; assembly: GCA_900552525.1. Classification (GTDB taxonomy): domain Bacteria; phylum Cyanobacteriota; class Vampirovibrionia; order Gastranaerophilales; family Gastranaerophilaceae; genus CAG-196. The sequence continues at coordinate 44,663 of UNSK01000011.1, forward strand.
GATACAAAATGGGGTAAAAAATTAATTAAAAATGCAATCAAGCCTGATGGTGCCGGCGGTGCTGTTATTACATTTAAGGGAGCAAAAGGCGAACAAAAAGAATTTCATATTTCTGTTAATGAAATCATTAAAGCTAGAGAAAGCGGTATATATTCATCAGGTGACGATGATATGATTGCAATGGAGCTGACTGTTGAAAAATATTTAATAAAATTTGGTCATCTTTATGAAGATAGAAAACAAGATATAGGAACTGAATCTGGAAAAGCAATTACAGGAAATGGGTTATCCGGCTCTGAATTTGTAGAATTACTATCCGGAAAGCAAACTAATACACACTATGCTCTACCACCGCAGAGCAATTTTATGGACGAGGGTAAAAGAAGTTATAATGAAAAATTAAGGATGTTAACAGAAGTAGAAAAACATCCCGGCGAATATCTGGTGGAAGTGAGCTTTCAGGGAAATTCTATCGATGGAGTTATGCATGGACAACATGCATATCAGGTCAAAAAAGTTATTACAGAAGGCGGTAAGAAATATGCAATTTTAGTTAATCCCTGGAATTCGTCTGAAAATATACAAATGGAATTAGACAAACTGATTTATTACTCTGATTTACTATCCATAACAGAAAATCCGGATGCAAAACCTAATCCGAACTTGCGTTCTGATTTTGAAAAAGATACAGATTATAAACAACTTCTAATTGATATGTGCGACGAATTAATCCAAAAAGCTAGTGATGGCAAAATAAAAGATACAGACCTGAATAAAGTTAAAAAAGCGATTGAAGCAGTTAATTCGGAGAATATCAAAGATTTATTTAGTGATAAAAATACTATCTCTTTTATTATAAACTGCTTTGATTTAATAAAACACGGCTGGGGTAACGGTAAAGAAAAGAAAGAACTTATCGCACCACTGGTGGATGATTATTGTGAATATGCAGCAAAAAAAGGTGTTGAAGAAGATATCATTAAAGATGTTAAGACAGCTTGTTACAAGGAATTAGACGCCCTTTTATATACAGATGAAAAAGTAATCATAGAAAAACTTCAGATATTATTCGACAAAATTAAAGAAAAAGACAATTGGTTACTTAATTTTATGCATTAGTTTTTACTCATATCTAAGGGCATCAATTGGATTTAAGAGCGAGGCTTTGTATGCAGGATAGTATCCGAAACCAACTCCCACAAGTCCGGAGAACCCGAGAGCCAGAATTATTGAAAACAGTGAGATTGATATTGTCATAGAAGGAGCCAGAACCGTTATCAATAAAGACCCTAAAACACCCGCAACAACCCCGATTAACCCTCCTATCATAGAAAGCAGGAATGATTCGATTAGGAACTGCCACCTTATATCACTTACCTGAGCACCAATAGCCATCCTAATACCGATTTCCTTTGTTCTTTCGGTCACAGACACAAGCATAATATTCATTATACCAATCCCGCCGACAAGCAATGACACAGACGCAATGGATGCTAGCAAGATTGCAAAGGTCTGCACTGTAGATTTCATTCTTTCCTGAAACTCGGCAGAATTTCGAATCTCAAAATCTTTTTCCTGATTTTTTCCAAGATTATGCCTTGCAACAAGAATTTCATTAATATCTTCTATTGTTTGATCTAAAGTTTCCGGATTTTGGCCTTTTATCACTATTTGGCTTACTGTTCCGGGAAAATCTGTTCCAAATACTTTTTTCTGTGCCGTTGTTATTGGTATAAAAATTAAATCATCCTGATCAAAAGGCCCTGACTGTCCCTTGACTTTTAATAATCCTACGACTTTGAAAGGAATATTTCCGACTCTTATAATCTTATTAATAGGATCAACATCGCCAAACAATTCTTCTGCAACTGTTGAACCAATCAAAGTTACCTTTGCGCTATTTTGCAAATCTTCCGGGATAAAACCTCGCCCCATCTCTATTTCATAATTTTTAATATACAGATAAGCAGGTTGAATTCCATATACTGTTGTAGACCAGTTCTGGTTACCATATGTTAACTGCTGGGTTTGAGAAGACATTGTAGAAATTGCTAAAATTCCACGTGCCATTTTTTTTATAGCAAGAGCATCTTTAGAGGTTAGAGTAGGCTTTGTTCCCATTCCCATATGAACTCCGCCTGATTTTGCAGAAGCTGAACGCACAGTAAGTATATTAGTTCCCATAGCCTCCATATTCTCTGTGACCTTTTTGCTTGCTCCAGAACCAACGGCAAGCATTATTATAACTGCGCTGACACCAATAATAACGCCCAGACTTGTTAAGGCTGACCGCAGCATGTTTACTCTCAATGAGTTAATTGCCATTTTCAGAGTTGATTTAAAATCTAGCACTGCAAATTACTTCTTTTCTACAAATAATGAGTCGCAAATGTTTGTCTGAGGGACGTAATCGTACTCAGGCATAGAGATTTTGTTAATAATTTTTGAACGTTTTTTGCGGTAAAGCATATCAATAAAAGCTTCTAACCTTGTTATAAAGCCTGCCTCTCCGGTATGTTCATCAATTGTTAACGAAAGTAGGGGTTTTCCGGCTTCTTTTGCTTTTCGCGTAATTCTTTCCACCATTAAAGAATCAGGTCCGCATCCAAAAGCATTAAGTGTAACAATACCGTCTATCTTATTATCTTTCAAATAATGTCCGGCAGTACCTGTCATTTCATATTCATTAGCCCAATAACGTTTTTGTCCCAAAGCGGCAATACCTTCTTCCATTTGCTCATCAGTAAGCTGAAGAGAGGTAAAGACTTTTACATCCATTTTTTCAAGTTTTTCAAAAATCTTCATACATGCTCTATCATCATAAATATTGTATCCATGTGAAACAAGCGCTACATTTATCGGAGCGGAATTGGAATTACTTTCAATGAAAACTTTTCCTTGAAGAGCATAGTTCATAGCTTTCTTGTAGCTCATACCGGAACGAACCATTACCAGAAAATTATTATAAACTTTCCATCCCTGTTTAGAAGCAGCTTTTATATCTTCGATTTTTGTAATTCCGAATGGTCTTACAGCTTCTTCCAAAAATGTATATAAACCGCCGTTTTTAGCAGATTTATCAAGTGTTGGTTCTATAATATTAATGTCTGCTTTTATAACATTTCTAACTAAATCAGGAAGTCCTCTGATTTTAGAACAGTTATAAATTTTGGGAGCTACAGACTGCAAAGATGGTACAAAAATATCTTTTACACCTTTAGAAATCAAATTAAGTATATGTCCCAAATAAATTTTAATCGGAAGACATGTTTCTGTTACGACAAGAGCAGAACCGTCAGACATTGTCTGCTTTGTAGTAGGGTCAGATAAAACTATTTTTATACCGAGGCTGGTAAAAAATCCATACCAGAACGGGTAATTATTGTAAAATGACATTCCGCGCGGAATACCGATAACCATTTCTTTTTTCATGAAAAACCTTTTCTTTATAATATACGTACCAGATTTATAATAGCGCGAAATCATATATTTGTCACGAATGTTTGCCAAATGTTAAGTTGTGATATAATCTCTTTATGAAGATTTTAGGAATTGACCCCGGTATGGCAATTGTCGGCTACGGGCTTATTGAAACAGTAAATGACAGCATTAATCTTTTAACATCAGGTTCAATTCAAACTGATAAGAAGCTTCCAGACTCAAAAAGATTACTAGAAATTTATAACGATTTAACCACAGTTGTCCAAAAGTACCAGCCGGATTGTGCGTCTGTAGAAGAACTTTTCTTTTTCAAAAACCAGAAAACAATTATACCTGTTGCAGAAGCGAGAGGTGTTATATTAACAGTTTTAGAAAAACTTAACATACCTACTTACAGTTATACTCCTATACAGGTAAAGCAGGTTCTAACAGGGTATGGAAGAGCAGAAAAAAAAGAAGTCGAACAGATGGTTCGGCTCACACTTCAATCTGATAAGCTTCCTAAACTAGACGATACTGTTGATGCAATCGCAATTGCCATATGCCATTCCAGGGGGATAATCTAGCTTACACTGCCCAGTAATCCGATAACATTTTGTGCCTTAAGGTTCCTAGATGATGCTAAAAGGGTGGCAGATGCCTGTTGTAAGATCTGATAACGGATGTAA
>UNSK01000012.1 GCA_900552525.1 Candidatus Gastranaerophilales bacterium
TTTTAATTATTAATTAATAATTATGGATAGTCATTCATCGAAAAATTTAAAATCTTCTCCAAGCTTTTCTTCCAGCGTCTTTGCAAAATCTGAAAATTTTATTTCGAGAGCTTCACACAATTTCCAGGCAGTTAGTAATTGAATTCCATATATACCCCGTTCAATTTTGCTAAGATTGCCGCGGTCAAACTCATACTCGTGAGCAAATGTATTAAGCGACTTGCCGGTATTTTTCTCTCTTTCTTGCCGCACAATTTCTCCAACAGCGAGTTTAAATTTTAAATTTTTAGCTTGAAAATCTTGCATAAAGCTATCTTATTGTGTATACTTGAAATAAGTGTTGTGTAAAAACCAACAACAAAAGGAGATTAAATAAAATGTATTAATTTTTAGTAAATAAATCAATAATGGTACACCCCAGTGCGCCTGCAATATCTAAGATAATAGTAATACTTGGAATTTTTCTGCTCTTTCAATACAGCCGATATAATTCCGAGCACTAGATACTCTGAAAGCAAGCTCCTCTTGGGAAATTTTCATATTTTGCCGTCTAGCTCTTATATTTTCCCCTAAGAGTTTATATGTTTCAAAGTGTCTGCTTTTATCTTTATCCATACCACCTATTTGGGTGTGTTTTTTTAATTGTTCTACCACCTATATAGGAACTATTTAGATAATTTTAGAAGGAGAATTATGAGAAAACTGTTAATTATAAGTTTATTATTTGTTTTACAATGCCAATTTGGGCTGAGTCGAAGATTCCAATCAAAATTGTTAGTATAACAGACGGTGATACTATTAAGGCAAAAATAGATAAGAATGAGTTTAGTGTCAGATTAGTTGATATTGATTGCTATGAAACAAGTAAAATACATAGAGCATATAGACAAGCTTATGATAATTGTATAAAAATAGATGAAGTAGTAAATTTAGGAAATAAGTCAAAACAATATTTGTTGGATTTGTATATAAAAAATAACAGTAAAAAAGTTTATTTAGAGTTTAAGGGTGTTGATATGTATGGACGAGTATTAGGAGTTTTGTATTTTGATACAATGAATGTAAATGAGGAGATGAAAAAACATGGAGGCTGCATGGTTTATGAATTTAAACAATAATGTTATAATACTTTTATGAAAACAGAGTATGGGTTAATGAGTACAGTATCGTTAAAAAATGTTTCAACAACAAATAATAAGCCGGAAATTTCAAAAAGAGATACAATTAATGCCGGATTGTGCTGGTTTGCAGTCGATAGGGCAGTCGGAACGCCAGCCCATGTCTTTCATTGTTCAAAATCAAAAACAAAACTTACTGCAAAAATTTTTGGAAAACAAGCCGGAATAAATGCTTTGTGGGCAGTCGGATCCGCTTGTTTATTTGCCTACCCGCTGGCAGAAATATATGAATACGCTAAACAGAAAAAGTACGAAGAATTTTCAAAGTTATCGACTGCTGCAACATCTATTTTAATGGGTTTTAGGCTTTACGTGGCTGCACGAAAACATCCTAAATGGAAAAATATAAGGTTCGGGGATTTTTTCTAGTATTTGCAGGTTTTGACTGAAATGTTATAATACTTTTATGAAAATTTGTTTTATACCAATAGACAACCGTCCGGTCTGCTATAATTTGGCAAAAGACATTGCGGCGATTGATGAGAATATAGAGCTTTTTATTCCTCCGCGAGAATTTCTTGGTGATTTAACCAGAAGCGCAGGAGTAAATGAGATTATAGAGTGGATTGAGAACATACCGGAATGCGATGCTATGGTTATTTCTCTTGATACAATTGCTTATGGCGGTTTGATTCCTTCAAGACGTTCTCCGGATAGTATAGATAAAATAAAAATACGGCTAAACCGTTTGAAGCCTTTACTTGAAGGAAAGAAGGTCTATGCTTTTTCAAGTATAATGCGCATTTCAAATAACAATTACAATGAAGAGGAAAAAGAATACTGGAAAGACTGGGGTAAAAAAATTTTTGAATACTCATACTCAGGCGTAAACGACGGTATTCCACAGGCAATCTTAGACGATTATCTTGCAACCAGAAAACGCAACTTCGAGATAAATAAAACCTATTTGAACGGGGGTTTAAATACTTTAATCTTTTCAAAAGACGACTGTGCTCCTAAGGGGTTTAATGTTGATGAAGCACGCGAACTTGAACGTCTTGGCGCCAAAACTAAAACAGGTGCTGACGAAATTCCCCTTACATTGCTTGCCCGTGCTATAGAAAAAGAAATAAAAGTCTTTGTTGAATTTACGGAACCTGATTATAAAGATTGCATTTCAAACTACGAGGACGTTTCTATAGAAAAATCTGTTCAAGGTCAGCTTGAACTCGGCGGATTTACACAGGTTCAGACACGTGAAGAAGCAGATGTAATTCTTATTGTGAATAATTTTATAGAGAAACAGGGCGAACATGTTATGGGCTGGACTACGCAGCCGTTCAGAAAAACATTTACCCCGCCTGATAAACCGTATGCAATAGCTGATGTAAGGTATGCAAATGGAGCAGATAATGACTTTGTAGAACAGCTTTTGCCGCAGATTGATTTAAAGAATTTTTACGGCTATGCCGGATGGAATACTTCCGCAAATACAATAGGAAGCCTGTTAGCGGGAGTAAAAGTCCGGTGGAATGCAGGGAAATATAATGAAGCAGCTTTTAAGCGGCTGCAAATAATAAGATTTTTGGATGACTGGGCTTATCAGGCTAATGTTCGGGGAATGATTGAGAATCCTTGTGACATACAAGACTTGATGAAACCTTATGAAATAAAGCTTGCAGAAATTTTTGGACAAATTCCACCGATTGAATATCTTTATCCTTGGAGCCGCAAGTTTGAGGTTGAAATATCTATTTAACAGGCAGAGATTTTTCAATCTTAAATTCAGCTATCTCTTTTTTGATTGTTTTATTAAAATTTTGTATGATTAATTCACGCTGTTTGTGTGTTATTAAATCATTTGCAACAGTTTTATAGCACTTATATGAAGGAAAAATTGTTGCCAGAGTGCCTATACATCCTATAGACCAGCCGGCAATTTGTCCTCTTTTACTTCTGATTAACTCTCCAGCCCTTGCTCCGAACATAAAAGATATGCTTGAGAATATTCCTGCAAATAAGGCCGCAATTATGGCAGCAGCAGTTCTATTAAGCCTTGTAGCCTTCTCGGCGTTTTTGTATTCAGGTGCAGCCTGTGAAATTTTTACTGCCGGTAAAAACGGAGTTCTCACTGTTTTAAGCAGGTTTTCCTTGATTTTAAAATAATCCTCGCTTGAAATTTTTTTTGATTTATATTGGTCATTAATAATTTTTAAAAAGCTTGGAATCTCCTGTTCGTCAATTACTCCATTTTTATTTCCGATTGCTGAAAAATCAATCTTCTCAGCTTCTGATTTTAATTGATTTGGATAATCTGAATAAGGAATTCTCTTTATTCGTTCTGGCAGCTTTTCAGGCAATAATTCCCTATCACATTGCTGACTGCTTGAAAAATTGTCCTTGCTGTATCTGGGATGAGAAGGCACTATACGCGGAGTGTGGATTATCTGAGCAGTTTCTGATAGATTATTTTGAGTTGTAGTATTACTGCAAGTGTTTATAACAGACGAACCTGCAATTGCAGCTAATGCTGTTCCCATCACTATATTTTTTATTGAATTTATTTGCATAGTAAAACTAAAAATGGTAAAAAATTTTTTTGCTATCTTATTTATGTTACAATTTATCTATGATAAAACCAGAACTTTTAATGCCTGCAGGCAATATTGAAAAACTTAAATATGCAATAAAATACGGTGCAGATGCTGTATATCTCGGGGTTGTTGATTTTAGCCTCAGAGCAATGCGTAAAGGCGAACTTATTACACTTGAAAACCTCAAGTATGCAATTGATACCGCCCGCGAACTCGGCGCAAAAGCATATTTAACACTGAATATTTTCGGGTTTAATAATGATATTAAAGCACTTGAGGGCTGTATGGACAGGATTGTTGACTCAAATCCGGACGCCCTTATTATTAGCGACCCGGGAATTATGCGTCTTGCTAAAAAATATATGCCCGATACAGATATCCACGTAAGCACTCAGGCTAATATATTGAATTACGAAGCTGTGCGTTTCTGGCAGGATATGGGAGCTACAAGAGCAATTCTGGCACGCGAACTCCCGATTAAAGACGTTGCAGAAATTAAAAGTAAAGTTCCTGACATGGAGCTGGAATGTTTTATTCACGGAGCTCAATGTGTTTCTTTTTCTGGAAGGTGTCTTCTGAGTGATTATATGACAGACGGAGAAAGAAAAGCAAACTCCGGAAACTGTTCACAACCTTGCAGATGGAGTTATAAACTCGTTGAAGAAACACGTCCGGGGCAATATCAGGAGATTGTTCAGGATGATAAAGGCACGCATATTTTAAGCACTAAAGATTTATGCCTTGTAAAACATCTTAAAGAAATGATTGAAGCTGGTATAGATTCATTTAAAGTTGAAGGCAGAACAAAAAGTCTTTATTATGTTTCCGCAGTGGCAAAAGCATACAGAGAAGCAATTGATACAGTTATGAAAACTCCTGATGCGGATATGACACCATATTATGAGGAACTTCTAAAAGTTGGAAACAGAGGCTATACAACAGGTTTCTATCTTGGAGAAGGTTATCCGAAAGACGGTTACAGCTATGATATTTCAAAAGGACTTGCTGGAGCTGATTTCTTATGCGAAATAGCAGGACGGGAAGATGACTGGTATAGAATTAAGATAAAAAATAAATTCTTTAAAAATGAAGATATTGAAATAATTACGCCTTCTGAAAAATTCATTACTCAGGTTACAGAGATTAAGACAATGAAAGGAGAGGAGCTTGAACTGGCTAACACAAACGACGACTTGTGGGTGAAATTCGCAAAAGCACCTCTTGATTATGAATACGCTATGGCAAGAACAGTAGGTATTAAAGGTAATGTTAATGAAGTTCAGAAATGCTCTTGTGGAGATTAAGAAATGTTTTTAAAACCGGATTATAATTTGAAAAATATTTATGAAATCGATTTTGCAAAACTTAAGGAACAGGGTATTAAATGCCTTATGTTTGATTTAGACAGCACGGTTATGGTATCAAAATCATCAAGTTTTTTGCCTGAAACCGTTGAGTGGTTTAATACTTTTATAAAAGATTTTGAAGTAGCAATTATTTCTAATAATAAGAATGATAAATATATTGAAGAAGCATCCAAAATAGCACCTTGCAGAGTAATAGGACGGGCTGATAAACCTAATCCTAAGGTAATGCGTTCATATCTGGAATCTGTTGGTGTAGAGCCCTGCTGTGCAGTAATGGTGGGTGACAGACCGCTTACAGATATACTTGCAGGAAAACTGCTTGGCTGCAAAACTATTCTAGTAGGTTCAATTAATCCAAAAGAAAACCTTCCCACGAAGTTTGTGCGTGCTCTGGAACGTTCAACAATTAGAGGATAAAGGAGTGTGTGTATGAAAATAACAGCTGTAAATGCAAAGCAGCCATCAACACCTCAATTCAAAGCTGTAAATCAAAAATACTTTGAATGGGCTAAGAAAGACTATGCATTAGGAGGAGATATCTCTACAGAGTGGTTACAACGTATTAGATATGATGTATGTTTGTTTAAAGAAATCTCTCCACAAGATGGTATTGATACAATTAATGCGGTAAAAAAGCTTATAAATAAACCAGATGACTTTATAGAAGAAGTTCTAAAAAATTTTAAATATGAATTAAGGCGCAAATAAATTAGACGTTGATGCTCCAATAATCGCTCCAGTTCCTATTCCTAACAACGACCCTGTTGCTCCTAGGGTTGTTGCAAGAGTAACTGCAGATTTTCCCGCTTCTTCAAAAAAGTTTTTACCATTTTTTACTTCGTGTGCTACATGTGCTGCTTCAATACCTCCCATTGCAGCTACCCCGAGAACAGGCGTTCTTGTCATCGCACGAGCTAATATATCCTTAAATGGATTGTTTGTTTTGAAAACTTTAGCATAAACATGCCTTGGATTATTAGCAACATGTTCAATATCATGAATTTCTGTTTTAAATTTTTCTGTTTTGATTCCGCATTTCTTCTGAACCCAATTTCCTAACTTTGTATCCCATAAAGTTTTATCCTGTTTTATTAACCAAGCGGCAGCTTTAGGATTAGGGCATTCTTTAGATGAAGGATTTAGATAATCATTGAGAATAGTTCCTCTAAAGAATGAGAAGGGATGCTGAGCAATTTTGTTATCATATCCGGAATGGAAAGTAACAGGTTTAGGAAATTTGTTTTTAATTTGTTTATAAGCGCTGAAAACATCTCTTAAATCTTCCGGTCCGTTGAGCACCGCAAGTGAAATCATTCCCATAGCAGGCGTATAATCTTTCTTCTCCATCTTATCAGGAATACTGTAAATCCTTCCATACATCGGGAGTCCTTCGAAAATTACGTTAGACGAACTTTCGCCTGAAATAGAATTTTTTAAGCTTTTATAATCACTGTAAATCTCGGGAAATTTTTCATCACCGTATTGCATCATAACAGGGTTTATTGCCATAATAAAACCTTAATCATTTACTACACTATACTTATATAAAACCAATTTCTTCACCAAAATTGTCATATATTAAAGAAAATTTACAAATCTAGTAATAATTAGTGTCATTCGTGCTATAATACGTCAATAGGAGTTTATATGCAAATAACAAGAATTAGTTTGAACCAGCCATCAACACCTCAATTTAAAGCTGTAAATCAGAAATACTTTGAATGGGCTAAGAAGGATTTTAGTATTGGTGGTAGTGTTTCGACAGAATGGATGCACAGGTTACGTTTTGACGTCTTTTTATTTAAAGAGATATCAAAAAAAGATGCCATAGATACAGTCAATGCAGTAAAGAAACATATGAATAAAACCACTGAATGTCTTGAAGACATGTTAAAACTGTTTAAAAATCCCAATTAATTATCGAATGTTTTAATAATGTCTAAAGCTTGTTTCTGTTTTGCTGGTGATAGTTTTGATACTATTGCTGAAATCTGGTCTGTGTAATAGTCACTATGCTCAGGCTTGAATGCAAAAAGCTGCACCTCCTCAATATCTAATGCCTTGCATAACCTTACCAGGGTCGGATACTCGATAAATGATTTACCATTTTCCCAGAAAGCTATAGTTTTGGTTGATACATCCACAAGTTCCCCAAGCTTTTCCTGACTATAACCGCAAAGTTCTCTATAGCCTTTTATCTTTTTACCAAATTCATTCAGAAAATAACTCATTTTATTAGGATAGAATATTATGTTGGTGGTATCTATAACTAATGGGGTAAAAATATATTACATTCAAGGTAATAACACTAGTTTTTTAGTATTAGTTTTTCAAAATTAAAATCAGCTATGTTTCTTTGAGAAAGTGAGATATAGATGTATTTATGACTTAAAATATGGGGTGAGTTTTTTATATAATTTCCAATACCTTGGCGAACTTAACGGCCTGAGTTATATTTTGGGCTTGAAGCTTATAGCAAATAGAAGCTTTAATCACCCTTGTGTGGTATATTCCGCTTAGTGATAATATTTCTATTATATTTTTTATATTGGTACCGGATGATGCCAGTTTAAGGAATTTTATTTCCTCTGCTGTCAACGGTTCAAGTAAAACAGCCTGCCGGTCTGCTTCGTGTGACAGAAATCGTTTTCTAAATTTTGGTTTAATATTTCGGCTGTCTATTAGTTTTAGATTTAAGGTTTTCAATATTAATTCATTTCTGTTTGATACTTGTAGTTTTGCGTAAAGAGTTTTAATGCGTGTTTTTGCTGTATTGTAACTTACGCCAAGCATTTGCGCAGCTTCTTTATATGTAATGCCGGAAGCAAGAATATATAGTAAAAGTTCTTGGCTTTTTATAAGTTTAATTTTATTAGAATTGTCATTATACAAGGGTTTCATATTGTTATTTTGTGAGTCCAATTGGTAGCTGTACTACAAATAGTAGCACAAAGATAATAGTTATATGAAAACTCGGGTTCGTGTGAAAACTAAATTGTTAAAAAATTTAGGCTGTAATATTCAGAAGTTAAGAACTTCAAAGAATATTACTCAGGAAGAACTCGCGGAGTTAATTAGTTCTGACAGGTCTTATATAGGTGCTATAGAACAAGGACGCAAGAGTCCTTCTATTTATTGTCTTTATTCAATTGCTGTCGCATTAAAAGTTAAGCTTTCTCAAATCGTTGATTTTGATATCTAAAATTATTCAAATACTCGCCCAGTTTTTGAAGTGCAGGAATTAAATTTTCTGCACAGAAGCCTGCTCTTACGTAACCTTCCATTTCCAGCGTTTCACCGGGTAAAAGTGCTACGCCTGTTGTTTTTTGCACATCTCTGCAAAATTCTCTTGAGGGAACATTAACATTATATTTCAAAAGAACTGTTGTTCCGCCTTTTGGAAGAATGCATCTAACTTTCGGGGTTGTATCCAGCCAGTTTTTCAAAATACTTAGTCCGTTTTGCATAATTTTGAAATTTCTCTCAGCGATACAATCCTTTTGTTCAAGTGCTATGGCTGCGAAATAATCATCCAGAGCACTAATGCTTATCGTATTGTATTGTCTTTGATGGTTAATTTCGTTAATCAAATCTTCTCGTGCAGAAGTAATCCAGCCGACTCTAAGCCCCGGAAGCGAGTATGTTTTTGACATACTGCCTACGGAAATCCCTTTATCATAAATATCTGCAATTGACCTCGAATAAGGCTTTCCAATCAGGTTTAACCCTCTGTATACTTCGTCGGATAAAATCCAGACATTTTTTCTCTCTGCGATTTCCGTAATCTTTTCAAGCATCCAGTCGGGAATAACTGAACCTGTTGGATTGTTCGGATTATTCAGGCAGAGCAGTTTTGTTTTTGGGGTAATAATTTCGTCCAGTTCTTCTAAATCAGGAAGCCAGTTGTTTTCTTCTTTTAAAAAGTATAATTTTACATTACAGCCGAGTGATTCCGGAATTGAGTAGTGCTGCTGGTAAGTTGGGACTATTGATACGACTTCATCTCCTTTTTCAAGCAGTGAGAGAAAGACAAGCTGGTTTGCTCCTATAGCTCCGTGTGTAACTGTAATATTTTGTTTTGTTTCATAAAGTGTTTGTATAGCTGTTTTCAGCCTCTCAGAACCTGTAATATCGCCGTAGCCGAGCTTTATATCAAAGATTTCCTGTGAAAAATTAAGCTCATTTATGCAAAGCGGTGAAATACATGTTGTTGTAAGGTCATACTTTGCTGAGGCTTCGTATTTATTCATCCATTCTTCTATCTTAAAAGCAGCAATTTTCATATCTATATATTATCATAAATTGGTTGAAATTCCGGCTGTTTTTTGTTAGGATTTATTCATCAAAAGAGGGAGTTATATGAAAAAATTATTTTTATCAGTATTAACAGCATTGTTGTTATTTTCACCTGCGTTTGCAGCAAACATAGAGGTTTTGCCTACAATGCAGAGCAAGACAAATGTTCAGGACAGAGTCTGGGTTGGAACATTCCAGATTGTTTGGAATGATTTTATGGACAAAATTGCGTTCACTAAGATTAAGTTTCCTACAGGCACACCTGTTATTGTAAATGAACTCAACAAACAGGATTTTACTGTTGATGAGCTTTCTGAAAAATGTTATTACAAATACGCAGGTATTATTAAAAAGAATACTAAAAAACTTATTACGAAGGCAATCAAGAAGAAATTCAATGAAACGAGTGATATTCTTGACCAGCTTGATTTAACTCCGGGGAAAGACAGATTTCTTGTGTATGCTATGCTCAAGAAAGATTTTCAATTCGCAGCACCGTTTGATAAGCTCGGCAAGTCTAAATTCAGAGATACGGAAGCTGAGTATTTCGGGATTAAATCAAGTTCACCTAAGGAACTTGACGATACTGTAGAGGTATTATTCTATAATAATCCTTCTGATTTTGCTGTAAAGCTTGATACTGCTGGAAATGACGAAGTTTATTTGTACAAGACTGCTAATACAAAAACTTTTAATTACCTTTATGATGATATGTTAAAGAAACAGGAGCAGTTCAGCGGAAGTACAAAATTTAGTGAGGAAGACGAGCTGAAAGTACCTAACCTTAAATTCTTTGAAGAAAAGACATTTGAAGAAATCGGCGGAAACAGGGTTAAGGGTACTAATATAATCATAGACAAGGCTATGGAAACTGTTAAGTTTGAAATGGATAATACAGGTGTCAAGCTCAAGAGCGAGGCTGCTATTATCGCGAAGATGACTGCTTTACTTCCTGCTGAGGAGTCAAGACATTTCTATTTTGACGACACGTTCGTAGTATTTCTAAAAGAGAAAGGTAAAGAAAAACCTTACTTTGCTCTGAGGGTTTATGATATCTCGAAATTTCAGGGCTAGAGTTGTTTAATTTCTTATGGGGCGCATTCTCGCAGAGAATGCGCTTTTCTGATGATAAAATGTAATTTTTTATTACAGGATTTTCTTTTTGCATGTTTCTATATTAAAATATTATTATTGTGAAGACCTTGGTCTTTTATTCTAGAAAAAGTTTAATAAATAGTTGGGAAAAATTTGAATGAGAAGAAGAAGGAAGTATGATTTTTATCTGTTTGTTTTCTTGACCATACTTACTGTGGGATATTTTACGTACAACCATATGTCTGCTGAATCCAGAGGGGTAGAGAATTATTCAGAGGCTCTTGAAGCGTATAAGGCAAGTGATTATGAAAAAGCTTATGAAGAATTTGCAAAAGTTCCGTCCGGTTCTACGCTTAAGCCGTCTGCTCTATTCAGGCAGGCCAGATGTGCTACGAATATGGATAAGAAAGAGCTGGCTATAAAAAAATATAACCGTATTGTGCATTCTAGCGTAAAGTCTTCTATTGCACCAATAAGTGAATATAATATGGCAAATTTGATGTTTGAAATTCAGGATAAGGGTGCGAAAAAACATTTTAAAAAGATAATAAAAAAATACCCGACGAGCGATTATGCTGTTGCGTCAAATTATTACCTCGGGCTTATTGAGGTTTCAAATCCGCCTAAGAGTGAGAGGGGTTTAAAGAAATCTAAGAACAGGGCGTTTATTTATTTCAAAAATTATCTTGAAGAAGCGCCGGACGGAAGGTTTGCATTAAAAACAATTGATGAGATCAAAAAGCTTGGGGTTCAGCTTACAAACTATGATAATCTTTTGATTGCAAAATCTTATTATGCAAACGGCGAGTATACAAAGGCAAAGGATTACTTGAACAAGACTACGCTTGCTGAAAGCTGGTCTGACTTTGCAAAAAATGAGTATAAGCTTGGGAATAAAGAAAAAGCGAATTACTATGCAGAACTCGGGTTGAAAAAGCACGCCTCTAATACGCCTAATGCTGATGTTTATGAGGTTATTGACAATTATATTGCTTCTTTTCCTCTGCGCAGGGATGGGATTATTAAACTTAACTCGCTGGGGTTGAATTCTACCGGCGCAGATTATGCAGCGTATCTTAATTGTAATGAGGTTGTCGCATCTAACCTTAAGGAAGCCTGTTATAGAACTTTGTATGAAAAATATCCGAGTGGTCAGTTTTCCGCTGATTCTCTGTTTAATATTTTTATGGCAAAGTATCTTCAGAAGAAATATTATGATGCACAGAGGCTCGGGTTTCTTCATTTGAAAAAATTTCCAGATGTTAATTCAAGTCCGGCTGTGACATATTATATGGGAAAAATTGCGTTTAAGCTTAAGCATTATGAAAGCTCAAATAATTATTATAAGCAGGTTATAGCTAAGTATCCGGATTCTTATTATGCTTTCAGGGCAAATTATAATTTGTATAAGGATGACGGTCTGTTTCCGTTTTTAGAGTTGAACGAAAAACCGGTTGTCTTCCCTTACAAAAAGTCACTTGATAATAACCTTGTTGTAAAACTGGCTTATCTTAAGGATTATGATTTAGTAGAAGAACTATGTAAAAAGGATAAGTTTATTCAGAGCTGGATTGCCTACGAAAAAGAAAATTATACAATTTCAGCGGTTCTGGCGCGCAAGGGAATGGAAGAACTTGCTGTAAAACCTTCTTTTGAAGATTTGAGATGGCGTCTGGTTTATCCTATGCACTACTATGATATTGTTGATAAGGTCAAGGGCGGCAATAATCCGATTATTCTTGAAGCTATTATTAAAGAGGAAAGTCATTTTAACCCGTTTGCAAAGAGTTCTGTCGGTGCGGCCGGTTTAATGCAGTTAATGCCTGCTACATATAATGAAGTCGTCAAAAAACATAATCTGCCGTCCGATTTGAATGCTGAAACTGCTAATATTACAGCAGGAAGTTATTATTACAGCGGGTTAAAAAAGGTACTCGGTAATAAAGACTTGTACGCAATTGCTGCTTACAACGGCGGAATCGGCTCTGTAACCAACTGGTTCTCAAAGCTTATTTACAGTGATATAGATGAATTTGTCGAGCAGATTCCTTATCCGGAAACAAAGAATTACGTTAAGAAAGTTCTTAGAACATACTGGGTATACGGAAATGTATATTAGGGGTAAATGTTTTTTAGCAATTTTATCAACGGGGATTTTTTTGTCAGTTTCAGCTGCCGGTAACCCTTATGAGATGATGCTTACAAATAATCAAGACATCGAAAACAGGCTGATTTTTTTCGATAAGTTATACGGTTGTGTGCCGTATAAATATCATCAGGATGGTGTCGGAATTTACCTGATTAATGGAAAAATTAACGGTGCGTGTTCCTTAAAATGGGTTATGGCTGATTGTAATTTCCCTGAAGGCGTGTACCAGAAGTTTGCAGAGGTTCAGAAACACAGGACTATTGAAAGAGTTAACAGGCTGCATGATGGCTACAGGCAGGAATTGAAGGATAAAAACTACAGGTATCTTTTGTCAACCGGTAATAAATACTGTAAAATTATTTTTTAGTTTTAAAAGTGAGGTAAACAATGAAAAAGATTTTATTTATTTTTGCGTTATTAATCTTAAATATAGCCGTCTGCAATGCAGAAGATACTGTTATTACATTAAAAATGTACAGCTGTAAGTCACGTACGCCGGATCCGATATGGTTTAACTATTATCCTGAACGGAGTGCAGAGCAAACCTGTATGCCGCTTGGCCCGGCTTCCTCAAGCGATGAGTATTATAAAACAACGCCAGATTTCACGAGCTGCGTTAAGGATTATATTGAAGGTGTAAATATATATAAGTCAGGTATGGCT
Source organism: Candidatus Gastranaerophilales bacterium (assembly GCA_900552525.1). GTDB lineage: Bacteria > Cyanobacteriota > Vampirovibrionia > Gastranaerophilales > Gastranaerophilaceae > CAG-196. Next base: position 13,283 of record UNSK01000012.1, read on the forward strand.
GATTGCGAAGAATTTATCCGTAAAGAACATATATTAAGAAATGGGGCTTGCGTAGTTGATATAGAGAAATCAAGTATGCGTGTGAGAAATTTTATGTGCGGCGGCGCAAGTGATGAAGAAGCTGACAGAATAAGAAAACTGTACTCTAAGTAATGGAAATCAAGGCTTTAAAAATCACCTATTTGAATGTTATGTGTAATGGCAAAATCGTGTACAATATTGGTGCAATTTAGTTATTTAAAGGTTAATGTATGAAAAAGCTATTCTTAATGACTTTAGTTTCTATTGTATCAGTTTTCTGTACAGGTTGTGTGAAATTCTCATATGATATTCAAATTGATGACAAAGATAAGGTAACAATTTCCGAGTTGAAACAGGTTAAATTTCCACCATTGAGTTCGGAAACTTTTCAAAGAGATTTGAAAAAAGATTTAGGACCTATAGTTAGCAAATATATAGATGCCGGTTATGAAGTTGATTTGACTTTTGCTGATAAGGATGGTAATTCAGGCTTTGTTATAAAAAGAAAAGGGCTTTCATTCCTTGATGCTTCTGAAAATATGCCAAAAGGATTTAAGAATAATGACAAAAATTCTTTTGTCGTTAAAAGAGGTCTGTTAAAAAGGTTCTATAAGCTTCATCTCGTATATACTCTTGAAGATGCCGTAAATGAGGCTGCTACAGAAGCTCAAAACTTAAAACTGGCCAGTAGAGCTTTTATAAAATATAAAGATGTCTTAAATAAGATTGCTATGTCAACAACTAAAACAATCGATCCGGTTAGCGGTAATGTTTTGGTAACTACTAAATATGCTGGAGGAAATGTTGTTCTAAGTCAGTATGATTCGCTTGCTGCCAGCGGCGGATTTCAAGAACAGGCTTCGCCTCAGGCAGAATTAACTATAAAAATTCCTGTAAAAGCGACAAAACATAATGCTTCTAAAGTAATTAGCGATACCGAATATAAGTGGATTTTGTTAGATGAAAGTCAGCCGGTAGAAATTATTATTGAATATGAAAAATATGATTTCTCTACTATAGCAATGATATTTTCAATATTAGTAATAGGAATAGGCGCCGTATTGTTAGCACAAAAACTTCGTGCTGAAGATCCGGTACAAGGTTTATAATAAGAATAGGAGGACACGAATGTCAATAACATTAATAGCATTGGTTGCTGCAGCAGTAGTAATATTTTGGGCGTATGGTATATACGTATCTTTGATTAAGACAAGAAACAAAACACAGGAAGCTTTTTCTGCAATAGATGTACAGCTTAAAAAAAGATATGATTTAATACCTAATATCCTGACAATCGCACAAAAGTATATGGATCATGAACGCGGGTTAATGGAAGAAGTTACCAAATTGAGAACTCAGGTTATGGGTATTCCCAGCAGTTTTGAAAATATAGACAGAAAAATTGCTCTTGATGCTCAAATTGCTCAAAAAATGGGACAAATTATGGTTGCAGTAGAAAACTATCCGCAGGTTAAGGCTGACCAGACAATGATTACTGCAATGCAGACATATAACGAAGTTGAAGAACATATTGCAGCTGCAAGACGTTTCTATAACTCTGCTGCAAACGAGTTAAAAAATGCAGTAGAAATTTTTCCATCTTCATTCTTTGCAAGAATGCTTAATATTAAAGCTGTTGATTTCTTCAAAGCAGAAGAAAAAGAAAGACAAGCAGTTAATGCTGCAGACTTTTTGAAATAATTTCACAATAAATCCCCGTATTTTACTGCGGGGATTTTTATTAGCTTAAGGAGTATTTATGGATAGTAAAAAAATTAATGAACAGTTTGAACAGCTTTATAAATTTTGATTTTATTCATCACTTCAAATTAGAACAAAAGATAGGGTTATAATTATGACAGAAGAAAAAACATATTCACAGATGCGCAAAAAATTTCAGGAGGTCTTTTTCAAGAAAATATCTCCGGGGTTGTCTGTGTATGAAGCAGAGCGCCTGCGTCAATTCGGGTATACTCGCGCAGTTAAGATAGCAGCACTTATCATTATTCTGGTGCTTGTTTTTCTGACGAAACAAATAGACATTGGCTTAATACTCTTTATATGCTTTGTTGCCGGTGCAGTATGTTTCGGGCTGAAGAAAAAATTTGAAAATGAAATTAAACAAAAAATTATGCCCTATGTCTGCAAGTGTCTGGGAAATTTGAGCTGGAAAAGTGCACAGTGTTCTTTTGAGCAGTTATTATGCAAGTCCGGTATAATTGACCGTTATAATAGCGTCAGCTATGATGATAGTTTTACAGGAAATTATAAAGATATAAATTATGAAATTTGTGAATCGTGGTTTACTAATGAAACAGGCAGCGGAAGACACAGGCGCATAGAAACAATATTCCGCGGTGTTATGGTAAAACTGGATATGAATAAGAGCTTTACGGGGAATACGGTTATACGTCCGGATACCTCATTGCATCGTTCTCCTTCGCAGAACCTTAAACACACAACTTTAGAAGATGTAGTGTTTGAGAAAAAGTTTGATGTTTTTACGGATGACGAAGTAGAAGCAAGATACTTGATAACTCCTTCTTTTATGGAGCGCTTAAATAATATGAAAACTGCATTTGAAGCATATGCAATTTCCTGTGCATTCTATGATAAATATTTGCTTGTAGGATTGTCAACAAGGAAAGACTTGTTTTCAATTGGAGATTTAAATAAGCCGGTAAATGACGGCAAGCAGTTTTTTACAATGTTTGAAGAAATTTTATCAATAATCAAGCTGATAGACCACTTCAAGCTGGATCAGAAGATTGGTTTGTGAGGTTTGATAAAAGTATTATTTTTGTGTAAAATACTTTTATGAAAAACGGATTATTTATAACATTTGAAGGGGCTGACGGCTGTGGTAAGACTACCCAGATTGAGCTTCTGGATAAATATTTAAAAGATAAAGGACTGGAAACCCTTATAACGCGTGAACCCGGTGCAAAAGGTCTGGGGGTTAAATTGAGAGAAATTCTTTTGAATTATGAGGGGGAAGTCTCTCCTAAAGCCGAATCTTTTCTGTTTCTTGCAGACAGAGCGCAGCATGTTGATTGTTTAATTAAACCTGCAATAACGGAGGGTAAAATTGTTCTTTGCGACAGGCATACGGACTCAACTGTTGCGTATCAGGGTTACGGACGTGAACTTGATATTGAACAGATTAATTATTTGAACAATCTTGCAACCGGAGGACTGAAACCTGATTTGACTATTATTTTTGATATAGATGTTGAAAATTCTATGCAGAGAGTAGGTAAAAATAAAGATAGAATGGAGTCTGCCGGTGTGGAATTTTTTAACCGCGTAAGGTACGGGTATCTGGAAATTGCAAAACAAGAACCCCAAAGGGTTAAGGTTATAAATGCTTCTGATACAATTGAAAATATACATAATCAAGTCTTGGAGCTCGTTGATAAGTTATGAATCTTCTGGAATTGGAACAAGCTGTAAATAAGAACAAGCAGGGTATAAATTTTGATGCTTTAAAAAAGGAGCTTTCTGATTTGGAGGCGAAGCTTCAAACTCCGGAAGTATGGTCTAATCAGAATTTGGCATCAGAGTTGGGACAGAAATCCAGAGAGATTAAAGAAACTCTTGAAATGTTTGCACGCTGGGATTTGATTATTGAAGATGCAAAAACAGCGCGTGAAATCGGGGATGAAGAGCTTATTAATGAAAGTGATGTTCAGTTGGGTCAGCTTGAAAAAGAGCTGGATAAATACGATTTTGAAAAAATGCTTTCAGGTGAATATGACGAAGCTGATGCCTTTTTGACGATTAATGCGGGAGCAGGCGGAACAGACGCACAGGATTGGGCAAGTATGCTGCTTAGAATGTATACCAGATGGGCAGAATCAAGAGGCTGGAAAGTTGAACTTGTAGATAAGTCTGACGGTGAAGAAGCCGGTATTAAGTCTGCAACAATAAAAATTTCAGGAAAATACGCGTACGGTTATGCTAAAGCAGAAAAAGGGGTTCACAGACTGGTCAGGATTTCTCCTTTCAATGCTAACGGCAAGCGTCAGACAAGTTTTGCATCGTGTGAGGTTTCACCGATTATTCCTGATTTTGAGAAAACAATTGTAATCCCGCCGGAAGATTTGGAAATTGACACAATGCGTTCAGGCGGTGCAGGCGGGCAGAATGTTAACAAGGTAGAAACTGCTGTCAGAATTTTGCACAAGCCGACCGGTATTGTAATAAAATGCCAGCAGGAGCGCTCTCAGCTTCAAAATAAAGAAAATGCAATGCAGATGCTTGCTTCTAAACTTTTGGAGCTCAGGCAAAGGGAACATGAAAAGAAGCTGGCTGAACTTAAGGGTGAAAATTTTGATATAAATTTCGGCTCACAAATCCGCTCCTATGTTTTCCACCCTTATAAAATGGTTAAAGATCACAGAACCGGTTTTGAGATGGGAAATGTTGATGCTGTGATGGATGGTGACTTGGACGGATTTATTGAAGCTTATTTAAAGTCTAAGTGATTTTTTTGAAAAGCTCCAAAAATTTTATTGCCGGTTTTACAAGATATTTGTCTTTTTTGTAAAATATAGCAAATTCACGTTTATAATTATAGCCTTTAATCTTTTTGATGCATACATTCTCCTTTTGCGGGAAATATTTTATAAACAATTCCGGTAAGAATGATGCGCCCAGACCTTCGTCAATCATCGAATATATGGTTTCTGCATTGTGGCATTCTATTACAGCTTTCGGTTCAAAGCCGTTTTCCTCGCATAAGGCTTTAAGGTATTGGCTTAGTGCCAGCTGTTCGGGGAAAATTATAAAATTGCTTTCTTTGAACTTCCTTATATCAATTTCATTTTCAATGCATTCAATATTCCAGCTTTTAGGATATGCTGCAAAAACTGTTTCATCGCAGATATGCTCTGCTTTATAAATCAAACTGTCAGGGTTTTCTGTTCCAAGATAAAAATCAATTTTATCTTCGGCTAACATCTTTTTTAAAATAAATGTCGGATATTCTTCTATCTTAATGTAGCAGTTTGGAAATTCTTCGTGAAGTTCCTTTAGAATTTTGGGCATAAAACAATAACACCTGTGAGATGGAATTCCGATGACTATATAAGTTTTTGACCGGCTTGAAATATCTGACATTTCTATTTCCAGCTCTCCTATATCAGCCATAATCCGCTTAGCTTTGCTTACGAAAGATTCGCCGGCGTGGGTAAGTTTTATCGGGTTCCTTTCAAAGAGTTCAACGCCGAGTTCTTCTTCAAGAAGCTTAATGCTTTTGCTTAATGAAGGCTGCGAAATAAATAATTTTTTTGCAGCATTTGTAAAATTTTTTTCTTCTGCAATTGTCAAAACTTGTTTTATCTGATTAATGTTCATAAATACATTATAGCAAAAAGAATATAATCTTAGCATTTTATTATAGATAAAAACTATAGCTGCTATAAATTATTAGTATTATACAATGGGATTTGAGCGTTTTATACTAAATACAGTCAAGGGATAATAATTACGTGAAAAAGATAATTACAATAATAATACTCGGAGCTTTAAGCTTAAGCTCTTTTTGTTTTGCCGGAGAAAATGCCCCGATGGCTGTTAAGGCTGAAAAAGAAAATACCGCATCATACTGGGAAAATTATGGTGATGAACTTTTGAACGGGTATATTCAGGAAGCTCTGGAAAATAATTTAAGTATAAAGATTGCGGGAGCAAGAATTAAGGAATCTGAGGCAATTTTAGGTACTATAAATGCGCAGAGGCTTCCTCAATTGAGCATAAATCCGAGTGTTTATCCATACAGGACAATATCGCGCTGGTCAGGAAATTTCGGAAGCGGAAACTTGCTGTATTTCCCTTTGCTTTTAAACTGGGAGCTGGATATTTTTGGTAAGATTTCTGACAGGGTTCAGGCATCAAAAATGGGCGTAAAAATCAGCAAAGAAGATTTGAATATTGCTAAACTTGCAGTATCGTCTGAAATTGCTGCTTCTTATTTTAATATTGTTCTTGATGATAAGCTGATAAAGAATTATGAAGAGATTGCATCCAACCTTGATGAAACAATCAGGCTGAAAAGACAGTTGTATGAAGGCGGAATTATTCCTTATGATAATCTATATGTTTCGGAATACGAACTTGTAACTCAGAAAAATCAGCTAAATTCGCTGTTAAGACAGAGGGAAATCCTTCTTCATCGTCTTGCAGTGCTGAGAGGAGTTTCTCCGGACGGCGGTAGTAATATTCAAAGAACTTCGGTTGAAAAACTTGAATTTCCTTTTGGTGTAAATGCTGAGATTTCTTCTGATTTAATCTTTAACAGGCCGGATGTTGTTCAGGCTGAATATGTAATAAAAAAGGCGGCATTTGATGTTAAAGCTGCTAAAAAAGCATTTTTGCCTTCAATTAATCTGAATGAAATGGTCGGGTTCGAAAGTCTTAAGGCTGGCAGACTTTTCAACTGGAACAGCACTGTGTATCAACTGGGCGCAGGATTGCTTCTGGATTTATATACAGGCGGTTACAAGATGTCCTATCTTAAGTATAATAAAGAACTTGCAGTCGAAAAACTGCATCAGTACAACAATGTTCTTTTGAATGCAGTTTGTGAAACTGAAAATTCAATTTCAAGCTACAAGGCTGATTATAACTCGTATAGCGAATTTAAAGATATGATAGAAAAATCAGGACATTACTATAAGGTTGCAAATATAAGATATACAAACGGTACCGGCAATAGAATTGATGAACTTGCTGCAAGGCGTCAGTTTCTTGTGAACGAAAATTCAATGTATCTTGCAAAGATAAGTGCATTAGTGGACACAATTAACATCTACAAAGCACTGGGGGGCAGTATAAATTGAAAAACTTCATCAAAATGGTTTTAAAATATTATTATACAGTAATCGTTATGGCACTTTTTATCCTGATTATGGGTATTGTAACCATAGCAAAAACGCCGATTGATATTTTCCCTGAGATTAATACTCCTGTTGTAACTGCTGTATGGACTTATACAGGTATGCCGGCTAAGGATATTGAAAGAAGGATAGTAACAATTGCTGAGCGTGCTTATGCTTCAAGTGTTAATGATATTGAACACATAGAGTCACAGTCGCTTCTCGGGGTTGGTGTAATCAGGGTTTTTCTTCACCCCGGTGCAGACATAAATACAGGAATTACTCAGGTCAGTGCAACATCCCATGTTTGTATGAAAACGATGCCAACAGGGATTATGCCTCCTAATATTCTTAAGTATACTCCTACAACTATTCCTGTTCTGCAGGTTGTAATTTCTTCTCTGAAACTCCCTATCCAAAAAGTTACAGACTTAGCGCAGAACAATATCAAGGTTCAGCTTACAAAAGTTGAAGGAGCACAGGTTCCGCTTCCAATGGGTGGTAAAGTCCGTCAGATTATTGTTGATCTGGATATGCAGAAAATGGAAGCAAGAGGGCTTACGCCTGCTGATGTTACAAAAGCGGTTGCCGGCCAAAATGTTATTATACCTTCCGGAAACACAAAAATTGGCGGCAAAGATTATCTTGTTTCTTTGAATAATGCTTCGTCAACAGTAGATGAGATGAATAATTTCCCGATATTTTCTCCAAAAGCAAATCAGGTTGTTTACCTTTCAGATGTCGGATATATTCACGATGGAAATGCTATTCAGACAAATATGGTAAGACAAAACGGCGCACCGGGATCTTTAATGACTGTTTATAAATCAGGAAGAGTATCCTCTCTTAAAGTTGTTGACGGAACAAAAAAACTGCTTCCGGTAATTTCCAAAATTATTCCTGAAAGTGTAAAGATGCAGGTTCTTTTTGATCAGTCTGTTTTCGTAAAAGCTTCAATAAGAGATGTTATTTTTTCAGGAACTCTTGCTGCGCTTCTTACAGCGTTAATGGTTTTGATATTTTTAGGAAGTGTTCGGTCAACTTTTATTATTGCAATTTCAATTCCACTGTCCGTGTTATTTGCGGTTATATGTTCTTCTATTTGCGGACAGACTATAAATATGATGTCCCTGAGCGGTTTGGGGCTTGCTATAGGTATGCTTGTTGATAACGCAACAGTCGTAATTGAAAATATTTTAAGAAACAAAGAGGCGATGAAATCTGCCACGATTAAAGAAGTTATTTATAAATCTACAGCAGAAGTCGCAACCCCGACATTTGTATCAACCCTCTCAATATGTACTGTTTTTGCGCCGATATTTTTGATGGAAGGGGCTACAAAATACCTTTTTATTCCGCTAGCGATGTCTGTAATCTTCTCAATGCTCGGGTCTTATATGCTTTCCAATACGCTTGTACCTGTACTTGTTGATAAGCTTCTCAAGAAGAAAGAAGTCTTAGACAGTAAATCATTGCTTTTTAAAGTTAATAATTTTGTCAATGTAAATTTTGAAAAACTGAGAAAAGTTTATAAAAAATACCTTGTACGCTCTATTATGGCGCGGCCAAAGAAAGTCGGTGCTGTTTACGGCATAATAATTTTATCTTCACTTCTGCTTATTCCGTTTATAGGCGAAAATTTCTTTCCGGAAGTTGATGCAGGTCAGATAAGACTTCACGTTTATGCTCCGCATGGTACAAGAATTGAAGAAACTGCAAGGGAATTTACCAGAATTGAAAATACAATTCGAAAAGTCATTCCTTCAAGAGAGCTTGATACTATATTGGACAATATTGGTCTGCCTGCAAGCTCACTTAACCTTGCGTTTATGGACAGCTCTCAGATTGGTGTCGGCGACGGCGAAATTCTGATTGCGCTCAAAGAAAATCATAAGCCGACAAAAGATTATGTAAAACAACTTAGAAAGACTTTGAATAAAGAATTTCCTGATACTGTATTTTTCTTTCAGAATGCTGATATGGTAGGGAAAATTCTTAATTTTGGACTTGCGTCCCCTATTGATATTCAGATACAGGGTAAGAATGTTACCGAGAATTATAAACTTGCTGTTAAAATGCTTGAAGATATTAAAAAAATCAGAGGAGTTGCCGATGCTCATATTCACCAGATTACAGATGCACCGGAATTAAGGATAAATGTTGATAAAACACGGGCAGGCATAATGAACCTTTCACAGGAAACTGTTTCCAGAAATGTCCTGACAGCGCTGACTTCAAGCGGTCAGGTTGCTCCTAACTACTGGGTTGATCCTGAAAACGGGGTTAATTATACTCTTGCTCTGCAGGTTCCGCAATATAATGTTGATACTGTTAAAAATGTTACTGATATCCCTGTTGCATACAGCCATAACTCTCCGGTCAGACTTTCAAATATAGCTGAGGTGAGCTCAGGTGTAACCTCAAGTGTTGTAAACCATTATGACATTATGCCGGTTTATGATATTCTGATGAACCTTCAAGACAGAGATCTGGCAGGTGTAGCTTCTGATGTTAACAAGGTAGTTAAAAAATATCAGAAACAAGCTCCAAGAGGTACTTTTATAAATATTCACGGTCAGGCTAAATCTATGAATTATGTATTTTCATCGCTGCTGTCCGGTTTAATGCTCGCACTTATTCTTGTTTATTTATTGATAGTTGTTAATTTCCAGTCTTGGAGAAATCCGTTTATTATAATTACTCCGGTGCCGCTTGCTCTTTCCGGAATTATATGGATGCTGTTTGTTTCTGATACAACATTCAGCGTTCAGGCTCTGATGGGTTCAATAATGGCGGTAGGCGTTTCCTGTGCTAACTCAATACTTGTTGTTTCTTTTGCAACGGACAAGATGAGAGCGGGTTATTCTTCTGTTCAGGCTGCTATACAGGCCGGCTATACAAGAATAAGGCCTGTTATAATGACTGCTTCTGCTATGATTCTTGGTATGCTTCCTATGGCGCTGGGTATTGGAGAAGGCGGAGAGCAGAACGCACCAATCGGACGTACAGTAATTGGCGGACTGATGTTCGCAACTTATGCAACACTGGTTATTGTTCCGATGCTTTTTGCAATTTTAAATAAAAATAAAAAGTTCGAAAGGATGGATAATGAAAATTAACCGTAAAAATATAATAATTGCAGTTGTCGTAATCTTTTTCTTAATTGGAATAATTCCGAAAATTGCAAGGTACATTACAACATCTTTAAATGCAAAAGAAACTCAGTATGTTGCATTTGTTGAGAAACCTCAAATTTCTGACGGAGCAGACTCGCTGGAACTTTCCGGTGAATTAAAACCTTTTTTACAGACTGAAATTTTTTCAAGAATTAACGGTCTTGTAAAGGACAGATATGTACAGTTAGGCGAAAAAGTTAAAAAAGGCCAGCTGCTCGCAGAAATTGATACGCCTGATTTGGATGCAGAAGCTGCAAGTGCAAAATCAACTTTAATTTCGGCACAGAAACGTTTAATGGAGGCAAAGTACCAGCTTGATTACGCATCGAGAACTTATGAAAGGTACAGAAATTCTTCTCAAGACGGCGCTATTTCTGCTCAGGAACTGGAGGCTAAATATAACAGTTTCAAGACTTCCGAGATGGCTTACGAAGGAGCAAAGGCTGATGTTGAAAAAGCTAGAGAAGATTTGAACAGGCTTACGGCTTTGCAGTCTTATAAAAGAGTGACATCACCTTTTGACGGAGTTATAAGCAAATATAATATTGATGCAGGTGCAAATGTTGTTGCAGGAGGAAGCAGTACAAGCACAAGCCTTTTTGAAGTACAGCAGATTGATAAATTCCGTGCTGCTATTTTTGTTCCTCAAAGCTATGTGAGATTTATAAAAGACGGGCAGGATGTTGATGTGTACATTCCGGAAAATCCTGCACTGAAAGTTAAGGGCAAAATTTCACAAATATCAGGAAAACTAGACAGTGTATCAAGGACAATGGAAGTTGTTCTTGTAATTCCTAACGACAATAAATCAGGACTCTACAGCGGTTTGTATGTTAAAACTAACCTTAACCTTCAAGGAAAACAAAAGTTTCTCACTGTTAATCCTTCCTGCCTGACGACTCTGGCAGGACCTGACCAGTATGTTGCAGAAGTAAAGCCCGATTCTGCAATACATTTCATAAAAGTTAAACAGGGGCGCGACCTTGGTGACAGAATTGAAATCCTTGAAGGCTTAAAGGGAGATGAACTGCTGATTACGAATATTACAGACGAATTAGAAGAAGGGCAGAAAGTGAAGTTCAAGGAGGTAAACTAAGCTTTAGTTTCCCGTCAATCCGTCTGAACTTTTCTTGTAGCTGTCTTTAATATATTGTTTGCGCTCACGGATTTTAATCATCGTATCCATATCCATCTGCTGAATTTTGCGTTGATATTCAAGTCTTTTTACCTGCTTTTCGAAGTTTTCAGCATCTTTAGCTTCTTTTTCTTTTGCTTTTTCGAGTTCTTTTGCCTGTCTGGCTTCAAATTCTACTTCAGAAACAGGGATTACATCTGCTTCCTGTTCAAGTCTGTACCCTACTGTAGATACCGGAAAACTTGAGCCTGTTAGTGATTCAAGTCTTGAATTCTCTCCATAGATATCAATGCTCCAGGTACCCAAAAACTTAGGGATATCGCCAGTGTATGCATAAGCACAGAGAATTACTCTGTTTTCATCATTCGCATCAAAACCCATAGGATAAATATCCCAGCGTTTTTCATCAAAATCAACCCCGCCTGATAAAGCCCAGTAATTTACGATAGCTTCTCTTATTTGAGGAAGTTTTCTGGCTTCTTTTTTTTCAAAATCATACACCCATAAATCTGTTTTCCAGATGCCGTCGTGTCTGTGCCCTACTTTTTCTTTGACAACAAGTTTTGTGTTATCACTCGAAAAATCAATAGGCGTAAGGGTTCTAAATATAAACTTTGTATCTATGTCTTTCGAGGTTGAAATTAAAGGATCTGGCTCTTTATTTACAATATTTGCCTTTTTTACTTTCTCTATATTTGAGAGTGAAGAATCAAGGTTAATTAAAAATAAATCACAGCTTGTGCAGTCTGACTGGGCATAATAATAAACTGCCGGATAAACAAGCTTTGTATAATCTCCCGAAATAATTCCCTGTGCATTAATCTGTCTGTCAAAGTTAAGTTTTCTTGGAAGTGTTAATTCCGGACTGCCAACGGGATCATTATACTTAACAAGCTTAAATTTTTTCTGTGGAATGTAGACCATATTCTTATCTTCAGGCATTTCTGCCTTATCAAGAATTTTAGCACTAATCTCTTTTTTTGATTTGCCTCTGGATTTTTCTTCATACTCAGCAACTGTCATATACCCGGATTCCGGAAGCCTGCTTTTCTCGTACTTCTCTTTTTCATCAACTTTATCCACTTCGTTTAAGTAAATAGTTTCAGCAACAACCCTGTCCTGCCTTTTGAACATATGATATTTCATCTGGCAGAAGTTAACTTTCATAGCCATAAACATTCCGGCTAAAGCTTCAAACATTAAACAAGTCCTTCCTTCATTGCAGTGACTGTTGCCTGTGTTCTTGATGAAACACAGAGTTTTTGCAATATACTGTGTACATGAGCTTTTGCAGTTGCTCTTGTGATAACAAGCTTATCTGCAATTTGAGGATTTGAAAGCCCTTCAACCATTAATTCCAGTACATCAAGCTCACGTTCTGTAAGTCCGTATGAATTAGTTGATTTTTTTATCTCAGGCGTACTTATAATCTGCTTTTCAGGCCTTTGAAGATTTGAGAAAACTAATCTTGCGATTGCAGGGTCAATCCATCCTATACCTTCATATACTGATTTAATAGCAGAAATTGTCTGTTCCGGTGTTGCTCCCTTCATAATATAACCGTCAGCACCTGCTTTAAAAGCTTCAAAAACATCATTGTCACTATCTCTTGAAGTGAAAATTAATATTTTAACATCCGGATTAAAATCCTTGATACGTCCTGTCGCTTCTATGCCGTCAATATTAGGAAGTCCTATGTCCATCAGTATAACATCGGGATTTAATTCTCTTGCTTTTTTTATTCCGTCAGCTCCGTCAGCAGCTTCTGCACAAAGTGTTATACCATCTGCTTTCTCAAGGAGCATAGAAAGCCCCATTCTATATAATTCGTGATCTTCAACCAGCAGTACATTTATCATACCAAACTACCCTCTTTTACTGTATCTGTAAGCAGAAACGAAAATTCACTTCCCTTATTTAGTCGGCTTTCCAGCCAGATTTTTCCGCCGTGTGATTCAATAATCTGTCTTGAAAGATACAGACCTAATCCGGTTCCGGTTGAACGTTTTTTGCTCGTGCCCTGAGAGAAACGCTGGAACATATTTGGAATATCTTCCTGAGGTATCCCGCAGCCGTTGTCGGAAACAGAGAATATTAAGTCTTTACCTTCACACTTTAGCGTAATTAAAACTTTACCGCCATCCTGTGTATAATTTATGGCATTTCCGCAAAGATTGCAGATTACCCGCCTTATTTCACTTCTGTCTGCATTAATTTCAATGTTTTTATTTGTACATTCAATCTTAAAATCAATATTTTTTGATTGTGCAAGCGGTAAAATTTCATTATAAACCTGTTCAACAAGATTATAAATATTAAAGTTTGTCTTTGTTAACGTAAGCTTTTCTGCATCATACTTGTAAACTTCAAGAAGAGCGTTAACCAGACCTAGTAAATCCTCATTGCTTTTCTGCATTGTTGACAATAGCAGCTTCTGTTTTTCATCCAAATCTCCCAGTGCACCCTGAAGGAAGAATGTTAAAGTTTGTATTGCAGCCAGGAGCGGTGTTCTTAAGTCGTGAGTAAGTGTTGCAATAAAATCATCTCTTAATTTATCCGATTTTTTCTGCTCGGTAACATCTCTTATAACGCCAACAAAACGTTTAAATTCATCATCCGGATTGATTCTGGCAAAACTAATCTCAACAGGTGTTTCTACATTGCTGAGCGGATTTTTTATATAAAAATCTCTCAGCAAAAGTTCCTGTTCGTCAAGTTTGTGCAGTTCTTTTGAGATAAATGTTTTTTTGCTGAAAAGGTAGTCATCTATTGAAGACATTAAAAGCTTGCCTTCTACAAGTCCTATTAAACTTTCACAAGCCGGATTTACCTGCTCTATAATGCCGTCTTCATTTATAATAATAATTCCGTCTGCACAGTAATTAACAATACCTGCAAGTTTTGCATTTGACTGTCTTAAATCAGCAGTCCTCTCTTCTACAATCTGTTCCAGATTATGAGAGTATTTTTCTAATTCTTTTTTAGCATCTTCAAGCTCAGAAATTTTTTTCCTGAGTTCGCTTAAAAGATAGCTTCTCTCAATACCGTTTTTGATGTTTATAATTAAATCATCATTATTCCACGGTTTTTCAATATATCTGTATAGCCCGATTTCATTAATCGCTTTTATTGCATTTTCTTTGTCTGCATAACCGGTAAGTAAAATTTTACTTACTTCCGGATACATTTTTTTTACTTCACTTAAAAACTCCAGCCCGTTCATCTCCGGCATTAAAAAGTCTGAAATGACTAAATCAGGAATATTAGAAGCTAGAAACTCCAGCGCCTCTTTTGGATTATTAAAGAAATGCGCATCATTAAAGCCTTCAACTTTCAATAATGTTTTGAAAGCTGAGGTTACAATCTTCTCGTCATCGACTACTACAATCTTCCCCGTTTCCATAATTCTATATTACCCTAAAGATAGTGTTTAGACAAATTATTAACTTTTATAAATAATATGATATAATCAATTTTGTATATATTAAAAAGGAGAAAAAAATGGCAGGAAAATTATTAGCAAGTATCCAAAGAACTGATACAGAGCAATTACAAATTTCAATTTCAGAATACAGAGGAAAGAGCTATTTTAACTTGAGAATTTTCTATACAACAGATGACGGCGCAAGCTGGCTTCCTACAAAAAAAGGAGTAACATTTGCACCTGATCAGCTTGATATCCTGTCAGAGGCAATTGAAGAAGCTAAAAAGGAATTTATGACCGAGGAAGAGGGGTAAGGTTTAATCACCTTATTCCCCTCTCCGACAGGGAGGGTTTATGATGAACAACATGCAGGATGAATTTATAGCAACAGTTTCTCATGAGTTGAGAACTCCTCTTACAAGCATACGAGGGTTTTCTCAAACTCTTCTCAATTCGTGGGATAAGATTGATGATGAGAATAAAAAAAAATTTATAAAAATTATTGAAGATCAATCAAACAGGCTTATTCATCTTGTAGAAAATGTTCTTTCCGTTTCAAAAATGCATGCAGGCTCAGAAGTTCTAAAGAAAATTGATGTTAATGAGGCAATTTCAAAATTAATTCCTTTGTTTACTGAGCAATACAAAACAAGGCATTTTGAGCTTGAGCTAGAAAAACATTTACCCCCCGCAAGACTTGATGAAGATAAATTCCAGCAGGTTATGACTAATCTTATCGACAATGCCGCAAAATATTCAGTAAATGGTAAGACAGTTCTTGTTTCAACCGGTATCTCTGAAAATATGATTTTGATAAAAGTAAAGGATGAAGGCGTTGGAATTAAAAAAGAGGATAGAGATAAAATTTTTAAAAAATTCAGCCGGCTTGAGAACCATCTTACAAGCACCACACAGGGTAACGGGCTGGGACTTTATATTACTAAACAGCTTGTAGAGCGTATGCACGGAGATATTGATTTTGAAAGCGAAGAGGGTAAGGGGACTGTGTTTATTGTCCGATTTCCTGTCTATAATCAAGAGGAGGCTTTAAGATGCTCTCATATGTCTTAATTATAGATAAGAGAAAAGAATTATCTGTTAAATATAAAAAAAGCATTGACGATGAACAGACTTCTGCCGTAATCGCACGCACTCTTAAGGATGCTGTTGCTCTGGTTCAGGAGTCAGAACCGGATTTGATAATAATATCTGACAGCATTGATGAAGATTTATCAAGTTTTTGCGAAAAAATGAGAACATTGACTTATAATACAAGACCAACTATTATTGCTCTCTCAAAATCTGCTGATACAAGCGACAGAATAAAAGTTCTGGCAAGCGGAGCAGATGATTTTTTGAGTGAACCTGTTAATATTGAAGAGTTTAAAATGCGTATTAAGGCTCATTTGAGAAGAGATATTGAATCTAACTTGAATAATGTAACTCTTCTGCCGAATAAAAAATATGTTTATAAGGCAATAAGACGCCTTTTGCATTCAGAAAATAAGCTTGCCATCTTGCTTGCAGGTATAGAAAATCTTGATAATTATAAGAGTGTATATTCTGATATAGCAGGTGATAAGTTATTACAAACTTTTGCTGCTATTACAAAATCAGCGCTTGATGCAAATGATTTTTTGGGGCAGCTTGATGATAAAAATTTTGTGATAATTACAAATCCATATAGTGCGGAGAAAATGGCCGCCTTCCTGACATTTGCATTTGATACTGTAACTCCTAAATTTTATTCCGAACAGGATGCAAGAAGGGGGTATACATTACTCGATGGTGATAGGAAAGCCGGCATGAGAGCTAATTTTGTTTCTGTACTTATAGGTGGAATACTGGATAATTATGAATCAATTTCCGGAGTTGACGGGCTTCTGGAAAAACTTTTTGCAATCAAGAAAATCGCAAGAATTCCAAGCGGTTCTAACTACGCAATAGATAGAATAAAATTGACCGGTGAAAATTCTGTAATTATACCGGAGATAAACCGTTCTGTATACATAAGTGAACCTGACGAGGCTCTTGCTTTGCTTCTAAGAACAACACTTGAGCTGCAAGGGTATGAGATTTGCGAAACACTTGATAATAAGCCGGGGATTGTAATTCTGGATAGCGAAGACGATATGTCAGGGCTTAAGGTGTGCAAAGATTTAAAGGCAAATTTGAACTTCGTTAACACTAAGATAATTGTAACAAGTACTGTTCATGATAAGTCTGCCATCCTGAATGCCGGAGCAGATTTGTATCTGCCTAAACCTTATGAAATATCTGATTTGATAAGGTGGATAGAATTTTTCTTTAAATAATTTTGTTATCTAACCAAACTTTTAGTTAAGTTGTAAATAATTTCTAGTCTGTCGGAATCGTCACCAATTAAGGCAATATTCTCGTTTATTTTTTGAAGTAAATCTTTTGCGTCCTTGAATTTATTTGTAGCAAAAAGTTCTTCAGAGGTTATTTCAAGTGCATTTAACAGTTTATCAAGAGTTTCTGCTGTTACAAAATTTTCTCCTAATTCAATACTGCTAAGCGCCTTTTGTGAAATATCAATCATTTCTGAAAGTTTATCCTGCGTATAGCCTTTTTCAAGGCGTATACGTTTAATTTTTTTGCCTAGTTCCTGTTTGATGCCCATTTTTTTACTATTTAAAAGTATTTTATATTAAGTTTTGTAAAGTCGAAACCTATTGTAAATAGTACATAATGGCTATTTAGTATTTAAAATTCTAAAAATGGAGCAATTTTTTAATCAGGTAAGACTTTATATAAACATAACACTGGTAACACAAAAGATAAGGAGAGAAAATTATGACGATACCTATTTCAAAAAAAGTACAGACAGAATTTTATGCACAGGGAAATGCAGGAGTTTTACGTAATCCGGCGGGAGAAAATTTTTCAAACATCGGGGCTGCTTTAGGCGGTGAAATTAATTACAAAGGAACTTACCTTAAGACAGAAGCCGGAGCAGGAACTGCATTATCAGGAAGAGTTGAGTTAGGACACGAGTTTGATATAGGTAAAAACCTGGGATTCGAAATTTCTTCGAAAGCACAGACAATAAGAAACCTGAAATCAAACAGTTATCATACAGAATTCGATACAAGAATGAATGGTGAAATTAACGGAGTTCCTTATTCAATAGGTAATTTACATACTGGTGATGCTAAATGGTATTCCGGCGAAACTCGTCTAGGAGCCGCGGCTAAATTAAACTTTAAATCTAAAAATGCTAAATTTGGTATCGGGCTTGAAGGGGGGATGCGTAAAAGCACGGCAAGAGATGTGAGTTTTCATTTCGCTGACCATGAGTCCGTTACTGTTTCTGTAAATGGAGAGAGGCCAGAAACTGTAACTTTGGGTGCAGAATGTACACAACATTTGAATTTAAATCAGAAAAACGGATATATCACACCTACAGTGTCAGCAGAAGTAAACCTTGGTAAGAAAAGCGGATTTTCATTTGTGGCAAATGCTGATTTATATCAAGGACAGGCTGGTATAAGGTATACATTTTAAAATTTAAAGTCGCGGCGGTGATATTATCACCGCCGTTTAACAAAAAAAAGAGCCTTTAAATGGCTCTTGGAATTAAGAATAGCTGGAAGTATGAAAAAGATTTAATACATATATTAAACTCAATTTTAGCAATTAATGCTATTACCCGACTGCCTTATTTATTTATGACAATTAAGAAAAAGTTCTTGCAAAAAAAGATTGATGTGTTATTTTAGAAATACAGATATGATTTTATGCGTCTGTAGCTCAGCTGGATAGAGCATCTGCCTTCTAAGCAGAGGGTCCCGCGTTCGAATCGCGGCAGGCGTAAATTTTTAAAAAGGGCTGAAAAGCCTTTTTTTATTTTATTTAAGTATTGATTCTTTACTACCAGGATTTGAATAAGTATGGTTTTCAATTTTTATGAATTGATTGTTGATTAATAATTTTGTTTTAGAAAGATTCCCCGATTGTATATATGATTTCTCGCTAACTAACCGTAACTGGTAATACAAAAATTTGGCTTAAGTATCTACTATAGTTATATTGATAATTATTAAAGTTTGGAGATGGATACTGTGAATTTAGGTAGAATTTTTGTTATTAATCTGTTTATTTTAATTGTTATATCTGCAAATAATATTTCTTTTTCTCAAGATTTTGATGCTAACAATACATCAAGCTTTATGGATGCTATTGCAAAGATAAATGCTGCTCCAGAAGCAAGTCATAAAATTTTTATAACAGGTGATATTTCATTGGAAACTCCGATAAGTGAAGCTGTAAATCTTGAACTTATTGGGGATACTACTTCTTCTGAACATTATAACTTTGTTTTAAATGGAAATACATTTACTTATAGAGAGAATAAAATTTCAAAAATTTCTGATTTAAATATTGTGTCCAACACTAGCGGCAGCGGGTTTATAGTTAATCAACAAGATTTAACAATAGATAATGCCAATTTTACAAGTAGTGCAGCTTCAAATACTCAAAGTTCCCTTAATAACATAGGAGGGAATCTTCAGATATCAGAATCTAATTTTACCGGCAATAAGAAGGGAATGGACGGTGGTGCTATAAGTAATCAAGGAAATCTAGAAACAGTGTCTACTGATTTTATTTCTAACCAGGGGCGTAATGGTGGAGCTCTCTATCTAAGCAGCGGAACGGCAAATATAAAAGAAGCAGATATATTAAATAACTATGCTTCAACTTATGGCGGTGCTGCGTATGTTAATAATAGTACATTAACTATTACTGATTCTACTGTAAAGGATAATTCTGCGATGGTATCCGGCGGAGCTTTATATATAGAGGCAAATAGCAATGTAGTAATAGACAATACTGATTTTGATCATAATACTGTTTTACAGCAATCAGGGGGCGGAGCAATTTATAATAAAGGTAATCTGGAAATTAAAAATGGTTCTTCTTTTACCAATAATTCTATTGCAGGGGGAACTGGCGGCGCAATTGTAAATTTAGGAACTCTAATTATAGATAATACGACATTTGACAATAATTCCGTTCTAAATGATGGCGGGGCTATTACCGGTTCTGGAAAATTAACAATAACAAATTCAATATTTAATAATAATCGTTCTACTGGAAGTATAGCGGGGGCAATAATTAATGATAGTTTAGAGATAGAAAATAGTATATTCAACGGTAATTCAGCGTATAGTTTTGGAGGGGCAATCGTTTCAAGCAATGCTCTTATTAAAGGCAGTACTTTCTTAAATAATGAATCTGAAACTTCAAGCGGCGGGGCAGTTGTTAACTTATATGGAAATATTGATTTTAGCGGTGTAAGCAAGTTTGAAAATAATATAGCTGGTGACAGTGGCGGAGCTATATATGCAACTATGGAATCAACTACTAACATTACAGGACCTGTACAATTTCTAAATAATAAGGCTAAAAATGGCCGTGGCGGAGCAATATTGGCACAGGGAACTTTTAATATTAATGCTGATGATCCTCTGGCACCTGTTGTGTTTTAAGGAAATACAGATTCAACAGGCAGCAATGCTTTTCACCTTGATATTGGACAAGGAGCAACAGAAGATAAGGTTGGAACAATGAATCTAAATGTTTCAAATGGCTCAAAGGTTATTATCGCAGATTCAATTTCAGGCCTAAAGGGTACAAAGTTAAATATTAATGGAACTTCTTCTATTAATGACCATGTTTATTTCGGATCAACGAATGAAGAATTTAGAGGTGATATAAAAACAAGCAATATAGATTTAAATTTTTATAATGAATTATCCGGCATGCCTAATGCCAAAATATCTGCAGTTAATACTCATTTTAATCTTATGAATGGATTTGCCAGTGACATTCCTTTAAATTTGGATTTATCACAAGGCGGCAATTCCTTGTCTTTAGATGTAGATCCTGCAAATCTGACCTGTGATTATATAAATATGGTAGGTGATCCGGCTGATATGACCCAGATTTTGATACGTGATATAAATGTTTTGAGCAGCCCTATACAATCAGTTACAGTCTTTGATATTTATAATCATGAGGTTTATGGTACTGATTTGGCGCTTTCTCCGGAACTGGAAAATTCAGTAGTATATGGGGCTTTAAAGACTTATAAGTGGGCTTTAACTCCAAAACTTACATTAATAGAACTAGGGGGGCTTAATCCTAATATACAGAGGTATCAGGGAGCAACAGCTGCTGCTTTTATGAACCAGATGTTAAGCTATGATTATTCTTTGAACAGAACAGATGAAATATATACAAATTTAAGAGAGCAAAAACTTGCATCCAGGAAGCTTAATATGTATGCTTACGCCGGCCATGGCGGTATGTATGTTGACCAGCAGTATGAAGATGGTTCTGCCTTCTGGATGAGACCGTATGTTAACCTTGAATCGTTTCATTTATCAGGAGCATCTGGTACTGTAAACAATCAGTCATATGGAACTGTAATGGGATTTGACTTCCCTTTGCATATTGCAAAATACGATTGGAAACTTGTTCCGACAATTTATGGAGCATATCTCGGTTCCAGCCAGCAGTATTTAGATTCTAATATGTATCAAAATGGTGGGTATGGCGGCTTTCTACTTAGCGCTTACAAAGATGATTTTTATGCAGGTTGGACAATAAATGGCGGTGGACTCGGGGTAGAATCAAAATACGGTGCAGGAAAAGATGATTACGCTATTGTAACAGCAGGTACCGCCTTGAAACTTGCATACAATTGGAAAATTTTTAAGCGGTTTATTCTGCAGCCTAATTTTACAACAGCATATACATTCTTGAGTCCATCAAACCTTGTAAATTATCAGGGGGTTAGTATAGATCAATCTCAGGTAAATGGTTTGACAATAGCTCCTTCATTAAGATTAACTTATAGAAATGAAGAAGGTTTTGAACCTTATGTGTACGGCGGCTGTGTAATACCTTTAATGAGTGATGTAAAGGCTTCTGCCGGAGATTTTAAACTTGATAAAATGACATTAAACTCCTGGGCACAATTTGGGGCTGGTATTCGTAAACGTATTAACGAGCGTTTTATTTGTTTTGCAGAAACTGTTATACGTACTGGAGGAAGAGATGGATGGGGATTAATGTTTAATTTTGAGTTTAAAATTTAAATTTCGACTTTTATTAATTAACTATATTCGCAAGTTTAGTATCCAGGCAGATGATAAAAATATCTATTTTTTAGATTAGTATTTATATGCAGTGTATTGCTGCAGAAAGGCGGATAAAATGAGTTTTAATCCATTAAAAGAAAAGGGTATTCCAGTTGAAAAACAAGTCAGAAACTGGCACCAGATAGTAGGTAAGCCTTATAACAAAACAGATGTTGATTGTTATACAAGAACAAGACAAATTTTGATGAACGGTATAGAAATAGAGGCGTGGGGTTTCAAACACCAGCTTAACCGATTTGTTCCTGATACTAAAGATAAACAGCTTATTGCACTGATTAGCAGAATAGAAGATTCTCAACAGACAACTGCAAACTGGATGGGACCTGCAGATCAGTCTGTTTTAGAAACGACTCTGGGGTATGAACAAGTTGCTGTTGATTTGACTGCGTGGATGGCGCAAAATGAGCCGGATCCTTATGTAAAAGAAACCTTTGACTTCGGGCTTCTGGAAGATTTTGACCACCTGTATAGATACAGTCAATTTGCATATATGACTGAAGGTATAGAACCTAATGATATTGTACAAGGTAAGACTGATGTTATTGTAGGAAGACCAACTCAGCATCACCACAATGATAATGGCTTGAGAATAAGAAAACATTATGATAAAAATACAGCACATCCTCAGACAAAGGTTAATATTTTAACTCTTCTTTCCGGTGAACAGCAAACTCATAATTACTATGCTGAACACGGTTTTATGTACGGTGACCACGTATTAAGAGAAACTTATGCGGAGATTAAGGATGTAGAGGAAGAACATGTAACTATGTATGAATCTTTGATTGATCCGACAGAGTCTATGTGGGAAAAGTTCCTTATACACGAATTTACCGAGGTATGTAATTATTATACCTGCATGGAAGATGAACCGGATGATAGAATCAAAAAGATTTGGGAATTGTTTGTTGATATAGAACTTGGACACCTTCAAGCTGCAGCAAGTTTGTTCTGCAAGTATGAAAAGCGTGATCCAGAGGAAGTTATCGGCAGCGAAATCGTTATTCCTTGCAGATTCAAGAGTCAGAAGGCTTATGTACAAAAAGTTCTTGAAAAAGAAGTTGATAAACGTCTGGAATCTCAGGGTGAGTTTACTACAATAAAGGCTCTTCCGGAAGATTGGCCTAGCTATGATGTTCAGATGAAACAAAATGAAATCAGCTCTCCTTCGGAAAATGCAGTTAGACTTGCAGGCACATATCATGATAGAGATATTGTTGCAGCAGACGAACAACTTAAAGACAAAGAAGTCGCTATATTGAAAAAAGGTCTTCAAAAAGATGGCGTTGCCTGGAATACGGTAACTCCAGAAGAGTTAGAAAAAATGATTAAAAAGCACGAAAAAAGAGAAGACGAGAAAGAAAAGTTAATATAATTTATTAAAAAAAGAGTCCTATTTATTAGGACTCTTTTAAATGTTTAACGTGTTTGTAGATGTATAAAATACCAAGTATACCCACTACAACAACGATTAAAATATCAAACTTATGCCAGAGATGCTTAAACATTTCCATATTCTGTCCGAATTTTACCCCGACATAAACAAGCAGATAACTCCAAACAAGCGAGCCCAGGAATGTAAGTGTAAAAAATATTCTTTTTCTTGCCCTCAAAATGCCGGCAGGAAGTGAAATAAAAGTTCTTATTACAGGCAGCATTCTGCATATGAAGAACGCCCAATCACCATATTTTTCTACCCACTTATCAGCATCATCAAGATCTTTATGCGAAATTAAAAAATATTTTCCATATTTTTCAATAAACTTACGTCCTCCGAAATAGCCAAGGTAGTATGAAGGAATTGAACCTAATACGCATCCGAATGCACCGGCCCAGGCAGCTACGTGAAAATTCATTTCACCTTTGCTTACAATATAGCCCGCAAAAGGAAGTATGGCTTCACTCGGAAGCGGTATATTGCAGGATTCTATTGCCATAAGCAAACTTATACCGAACGGACCCATTACGGTGATAATGTGTTCTATAAATTTAACAAGAACAGCAAGTACAGTATTAATTAATTCCATAAATTTCTCCCATCATTTATATTTAACTTTGTTTATCAAGCAGGCTGTTAATTGCGTCGTAAATTCTTTGGAAATCATGATTAGGCGCCAATTTAGGACAGCGTCTGAGTTTATTCCCTTTGAAATATGATTCAAGAACATCAATCAACTCCGCGAGAGGTTTAATAAGATTAGTAGTTAAAGTTTTTATTAGTATTAATCCAAGAACCCAGGTAATAAGAGTTAGAAAGCCAATAACCCAGGCACCTGCAGAACTTAATTTTTTTGCCCGTAAAGCTGCATTCTGCATCCCGACTCTATTTATTCTTGACAATTCTATTATATTATTAACTGTTGTTTCTTTGTATCCGGCATTATTTTTAAAAGCAGATTTATAACCCTTTTCGATTTTGTTGATTACTTCTGCTTCTCCCTTTTCTGTAACATTTGTTTTTCCTTTGGCTAAAGCTTCTTCAAAGGATTTTATATCTTTGTTCACAGTCAGAGCTGACATCATACTTTCTGCGATATAAAGTGATTGAGTGTTGTGTTTATTTATCTGCTCAATTGATGGTGCGAGTTTTAGAAAACCGCGGATACCAGCAAGTGCAAGTAATGTAGAAAAAACAAGAAGCAATATGAACGAAAGATAAAAAGATCTTGAAAAATTCATTATTTATTCTCCTCAATCATTTTTGCTATTGCATCTTCAGTGCATACCAGTAATAACTTATCTTTTGTATTTAATATTTCATTTGGAAATGGTCTTGCAAGTTTATTCCCTTTTTTAATTGCCGCAACAATAATTCCATATTTGTTAGGAAGTGCGAGTTCAATCAGGTTTTTACCTTCCATAAACGGCTGTACATTTATTTCAAGGAGCTGGATATCTTCTGATGTTTCATCTGCGATAATATTCTGGAACATTATTTTGTATGCGAATTTTTTCCCGTATTCAGCATCAGGATTAATAACATTTTTAGCTCCGACAGCTTTCAGAATACGTTCATGAATTTTGTCAGTGGCTCTTGCTATTACATTATCACACCCCATTTGTCTTAAAATTGCAGTTGTAAGTATAGACGGTTCCCTTGCACCGATTGCACAAATTACAACATCGCGCTCCTTTGGACATAATTTCCCGAGAGCAGTTTCATCTGTAGCATCAAGACAGAGTGCGTCATCTAAAAATCCTGCGGCTTCATCAACAAGCTCTTTATCTTGATCGACTGCTATAACCTCTGTGCCTTTTTCTGATAGAGTTCTTGCCAGTGACATACCGAATTGTCCTAATCCTATTATTAAAACCTGTATAGACATATTTTTCTCCTATGTTAGTGAAATTTTTGCATCAGGATAACTAATCCTTGAATCTATATTTTTAGTATTTAAGTAGCAAATCAGTGTTGCAGGAGCAACCCTTCCAAGAAACATTGCAGCAATAATGATAACTTTTCCAACTCCGTCAAGCTGGCTTGTAGCTCCCATTGACAAACCAACTGTACCAAGGGCTGATGCTGCTTCAAAAATAAGCTGCTCAGCACCGGCGGTTTGGGTTGTCAGGAGCATCAAAACTATTGTAACAAGTATTGATAGATACACTACTGTTAATGTTATGGCTTTTTTTATTGTATCAAGTTTAATAACTCTATTTCTTACAACATTATCTTTTATGCGGATTGCATTGTAGCAGGTTAAAAATAAAACACTAATTGTAGTCGTCTTTAAACCTCCGGCAGTACCTCCCGGAGAACCTCCGGCTATCATAAGTGCAACCATAAGCAAGAATGTTCCTGGATTTATACAGCTTAAATCTACAGAATTAAAACCGGCAGTTCTTGCTGTTGCTGATTGGAACCAGGCGTTATGAATTTTATCTGCAACACTCATTCCGCTTAAAACTCCATTATATTCTGATAGGAAGAAAAACAGCGTACCTCCGATTAAAAGGGCTAAAGTCGTATAGAAAACCAGCACCGCAATCGGGGGAAGCTTTTTCCCTTTGAAAATATTTTGCAGCATAAGGCAGATTGCAGGCGACATACCGCCAAGAATTATTAAAAATGAAACAGTATAGGTTACGAGAGGAAAACTGTTATAACCTATAAGGCTGTCATTTTTTAGGAAAAATCCGGCATTACAAAACGCTGATATAGAAGTAAAGAACCCGAATTTAAGTCCTGTCAGCAGACTGTGTTCACTTAATGTAAAGCAGGCAGAAAGAATAATTGCTCCTGTTAGTTCAACGATGAATGTATATTTAAAAATACGTATGAGTGATCTTTTTATTTCTTCTTTGCTTTCTGCTTCAAATATATTTCTGGCATTTTTTTCGTGTGTAAGCGACATTCTTTTGCCTAGAAGTATAAATATAATAGAGCTGATACTCATTATTCCCAATCCGCCGGCTTGTATTAACAGTAATAAAACAAGCTGTCCTACGCCAGTAAGTTTATCACTTATGCTCACAACAGAGAGCCCTGTAACACAGACTGCACTTACAGCTGTAAACATTGCATCCAGAAATGATACACCATGCGGAGAACAGAATGGTAAATATAGTATTATGCCTCCGGTCAGGCAAAGCAGGAAAAAGGTTGCGGGAAGTATTCTCTCCGGAGTTTTTGTAATAAATTCAAATCTGTTTTTTCGTTTTGCCATTAAATTTATCATCCACTTTTGAAAAAAGTATAACATAAAATTTTTTATAAAAAATTCTTATGATATGATATAGAAAAAAGGAGAGTTAATATGTTAACTAAAAATTCATCATTAAAAACAATGTTTTCAGGTGTTGATTTCTCTAAATATTCTTCTAAAACATCTGATTTTGTAAACGAGTTTTCATCACGTGCTAATCAGCCGGGCAAGTTTCTTAACTGGGTAAATCTACCTCAGGAACAAGCTAAAAGATTAGATGACATTTATTCTTTAGCTTCAAAATTAAAATCTCAGACCGGTGTTGAAAAATTAAGCGTAATGGGTATTGGCGGTTCAAAACACACTGTTGAGCATATGCTTGGTATTAACGGGTTGAACATCAATTCTGATAAAATTTATTTCTATTCTGATGTTGATTCAATCAGCTTCGCCAGATTTTTAGAAAAACTAGGTAATGATGTATTGTCATCAAGCTATATGATTGCATCAAAATCAGGTTCAACATTTGAAACTAAAGATGGTTTCTTGAGAATACAAAAAATGCTTGAAGATGCATATATTGCTAAAGGACAATCTTTAGAAGAGGCAAAAAAATCTGCGGCAAAACATTTTATTGCAGTAACAGACAAGAATGCAGAGAAGAGCGAGCTTAGAAGAACATCTAATGAAAACGGCTGGCTCGGCGATTTGTATATTCACGATGATGTAGGCGGAAGATTTTCTGCTTTTGATGATCACGCTTTATTCACATTAGCATTTGCAGGTATGAGCAAAGAAGATATGAAAACAATGTTAATTTCAGCACAAGAAATTTCTTCACGTTCTTTATCTGCTGATTTAGAACTTAATGATGCATTAAAAGAAGGTATTTTCTGGGCTGATGCTAAACTTAACGGGATTGAAGCTTCTGTTCATCAGTATATGGGTTCTATGTTTGAAAACACCGTTTACTGGCATGCACAAATGCAGAATGAATCTGTAAAAGATACGCTTAAACAGATTGCAAAAGTTCCTGATGCAATGCATCACTCTGCAGAAGCACACTTTAACCCAGCAAATAAACTTGTATTTGCGCTTACTGTTCCTGTAGATAAAGGTGTTTGTGCTGAAAATGCTGAAGCATATATAGGCGCTTTGACAAAATCTTACGAATCAACAGGTGCTTTCTTCAAAGAATATGTTGAAACTTCAAAGCTTGGCTTGACTCCGGAAGCAGCAGGGGCTGTAACTCAATTGAGAGCATTTGCGACCTGCTATCAGGAAATAGTAGAAGCTGTTATGCAGAACAAAGCTCTTCCTGAAGTATTAGACAGCGTACTCCAGCCGCACGTAGAATTTTATAAAAAGAATTTGAAGGGCGGAGTTGTTGTTCCGGGAAGAATTTCAGGTTAAATCTTTTGATAAGGCCTCCGTGCAAACGGAGGCCTTATTTGTTATAATAGATTTATGGAACTTATAAAAACAGATGAATTTAATATAATTTATAAGGATATGCTGGCTCAATTTCCGAAGTCAGAGCTGAAATCATATGAAAAATTCTTGAAGCTATTCGGTGAAAATTATATTCTCTACAGGGTTGTTGATGGAGAGTTTGCAGGTTATATAATTCTTTTTGAGTATGGTGATTTCATTTTTATAGATTATATTGCGGTTTTGAAACAATTTCATTCAAAGGGGTTAGGCAGAAAAATTTTATCTCTTTTGAAAGATATTTATCCTGAAAAGAAAGGGTGTTTTTTAGAGGTAGAACCGCCTGATATTTCTAACCCTGATACAATAAGACGAATTAATTTTTATAAGAAAAACGGAGCACAGAAACTTGATGTAAATTATTTGTATCCTAATGAGCAGGGGTGTATACCGCTGGATTTATATTATATAAAATATAAAGATTTACCCTCTGATGAGGATATCAGAGTATTTATAACAGAGCTTTTCAAGCAAGTTCATGGTGATTTAGCGCATTCTATGGAAGTTTTGCAAAAAATTTTTTGTTAGAAAACATAACAAGTGTGGTATTAATTAAATAGAGGTGTTTATATGAAATACATTTGGCTTTATATTATTGCAATAGTCGCATCTTTGGGCGGTTTATTGTCAGGGTATGATACCGGCGTAATTTCCGGCGCACTTTTATTTATTAACGAAACCTGGGTTCTGCCGGACACGTTGCAGGGTTTTCTTGTAAGCTCTGTTTTGATAGGTGCGGTAATCGGGGCTGCAACAAATGGTATTCTTGCAGATATTTTTGGACGTAAGAAAATCATCATGGCAACAGCTGTAATATTTATATTAGGTTCAATATTGTGTGCTTTTGCTCCAAATGTATATGTGTTAATACTTTCGAGAATTTTTGTAGGCTTTGCAGTTGGAATTGTTAACTTTGTTGTTCCTTTGTATCTGTCAGAAGTTTCACCTAAAAACTTAAGAGGAACGCTTGTTTCATTGTACCAGTGGGCAATTACCGCAGGTATTCTTTTCTCTTATTTTATTAACGCTGTTTTTGCTCAAGCAGTTTACAACTGGAGGTGGATGCTTTTTGCCGGTGTTGTTCCTGGACTCGTATTATTTATAGGAATGTGCTTTATGTCCGATACTCCCAGATGGCTTGTTTCTAAAAACAGAGATGATGAGGCAAAGAAAGTTTTTTCTAAAATAGAACCGGATATTGAGCCTGAAAAAGAAATTGCGGAGATTAAGGAAACTCTTGTTGATAACAGGCAGGAAAAGACTTTCAGATTAAAAAAATGGATGATAATGCCTTTTGTCGTTGGTATCGGAATTATGTTTGCGCAGATTTGTACAGGCATTAACACGATAATTTATTATGCTCCTACAATATTTAAGACAGCAGGATTTGACAGCAACCTTACTGCCATTTACGCAACAACAGGTATAGGCGTTGTAAACTTTATTATGACTATTATAGCTGTATTCTTTACAGACAGGATTGGACGTAAACCTCTTCTATATTTTGGACTTACCGGTGTAATGTTAAGCTTGTTTGCTCTTGGCACATCTTTTGCATTTGCCGGGGTTTTGGGTTCAAGCTTGAAATGGGTTGCTGTAGGAAGTCTGGTAACTTATATAATTTGTTTTGCAATGAGCCTCGGGCCAATCGGCTGGATACTAGTTTCGGAAGTTTTTCCGCTCAGAATAAGAGGTATTGCAATGAGTGTGTGTACTGTTTCGAACTTTGCATTTAATTTCTTTGTCGTCGGAAGTTTTCCTGTACTGCTGCATAGAATTGGTGGAGCGTGGACATTCTGGATATTTGGTATTGTTTCTATTCTTTGCATAATTTTTGTTTACTTCTTCGTTCCTGAAACAAAAGGGATTTCGCTTGAACAAATTGAATCAAACTGGAGGCGCAGTGTCAACCCGAGGGATTTTTGAATTAGCATAAATAATGCCTGACTGCCTAATACAAAAGCGAAGCCTTTAAAAAATAATTAAAATATGAAGAAACTTTTGATTTTAATATTAGGAGCAGCACTCGGTATTGCAGGATTTATTTTTGTTGTTCACAGTTTTTATAACATCCATATAACTGCGGTTTTTGAAGAGTTAGAACCGTTTCCGAGAAATCTTAATGTATATTACAAAGGTTTCAAACTAGGGCGTTCTGTTAGAGTTCGTCCATCTAAGGATTTTACTAATACGCGGGTTGATATGATTTTGAACGCGAAAGGTATAAGCTTGCCTGATAATATTACTGCAAAGGTTAAAAGAAAAGATAAAAAAGACTATATAGAGCTTGAATATCCTGATGCACCGTCGATTACGGATATAAAAAACCATTCTGTTATACAGGGTAAAAAAAGTTTTGATATTTCAGGATATATTGATGAGCAGGCAGAGGGCGGCGGTTTGGATGAGATAAAAGATAATTTGAATGATACTGTTGCATCTGCGGGCGATACGCTGGATGCGCTTACAGAACTAATTGGAACTGCAAATGATATATTAAAAGACTTAAGACCGTCACTAAAAATAACAGGAGAAAATCTTGCTGTAATGAGCCAAAATCTATCGGATGTGACAGGTGAGTTAAGCCGCTCTGCAAAACCTAAGCGCCTTGATAATACTTTTGCGAACATCGAACAGACAACCAAAAATATAGAACGTGCTACAAAGAATTTGGAGAATGCCAGCCTCAATGTTTCCAATATAACAAAACACGCGGACAGCCAAACAATTTCACTTGTGGATTGCGTTATTCAAAATACAAATGCGGTTATTGAAAATGTAAACGTCGTAGTATCAAATGTTAATGATATTGTAAAAGGTTTCAAAGCAACTTTATCAAAACGTTTCGCAGGTATGAAGATAATGTTCGGCAAACCAATCGGGTAAAAACTCTAACTTTACATTGCGTCACACTTTATTGAATTGGAATAACATTTAAGATATCCTTAAATCAGTTGTAGATTATTTGGGAATTATACATGGAAAAAGGTTTTGTAGAGAACGGATTTATTATTGATTTGAGCGATGCTAAAAATACAACACAGCTTGTGTTTGAACTTAGTTCAATAATGGAGCATCCTAATGTAAAAAGAAAAAATGTTTGTTTAAAATTAGGCAGTCTTGATTTGAAACAATCCCAGCTATTGAGTATCAAAGCTTTGATAGAATCAATGGATGCAAGTATTGCTTTTATTGATACGAATTCTGAACAAACTGAAGCGTCAGCAGTAAGCCTTGGAATAATAGTTTCAGAAATCAGCGACAGCTCTGTTCCTTCTGTTGGCTGTACTGCTTCAGAAGAAATTAAGGAAGAAGCTGTGGTTGTAAAAACAGAAGATGAAGCAGTTGAAGAAATTAATAAAACTGTTGAAATTCATGCAGATACTGCAGCTAATTCTAATCCAATAGAAACAGCTGAAGGTATTGAAGATATTTATGATGAAGAATCAACGGAAGAATTGTCGGAGATAATTCCTTCAGAAGCATTTACTCCTGATTTTGAGGCGCTTGCTGCAAACGAAGGTTTGATAAAAACAGAAGAAACAAGTAAGTATATTCTTCTTGATACCGGTGATGTGCTTCCGGAAGGTGCAGAAGAAAATAGCGTAAACACTGAAACACTTCCGACTCTTTATATAAACCAGACATTGCGTTCCGGACAAACTGTAAGCTATGAAGGAAATATCCTTATAATCGGGGATGCACATCCGGGAAGCGAAATTGTAGCCGGCGGAGATATTACTGTATGGGGTATCCTTGGCGGCATTGCACATGCTGGTTCACAGGGCAATATAACATCAAAAGCAAGAGCATTAAAATTAAATGCAATTCAATTAAGAATAGCCGGTTTATATGCAAGACGTAATGACACATTAAATGTACCATACGTTCAAAAAACTAACGAGTTTACCCCTGAGGAAGCTCAAATAGAAGATGGAAAGATAGTAATTTACAAAAAGTTAAGGAGAGATTAATGACTGGTCGCGTAATAGTAATCACATCCGGAAAAGGCGGAGTAGGTAAAACCACTACCAGCGCAAATATAGGTACTGCGCTTGCAAAAGCCGGATATAAAGTCGTCCTTATAGATACTGATTTAGGTTTAAGAAACCTCGATTTGCTCTTAGGACTTGAAAATAGAATTGTATACACAATTGTTGACGTTATAGAAGAACGCTGCAAACTTAAACAGGCACTTGTTAAGGATAAGAAAAATCCAAACCTTTCGCTTCTTGCAGCAGCGCAGACAAGAGATAAAACAGCTGTAAATGCAGAACAGCTGAAAGAAATCTGTGATACTTTAAAAGAAGAAAATGATTTCGTTCTGGTTGACTGCCCTGCAGGTATAGAACAGGGATTCCAAAATGCAGTTGCAGGAGCAAGCGAGGCTATTGTTGTTACAACTCCTGAAATGTCAGCAATAAGAGATGCAGATAGAATTATTGGACTTCTGGAAGCTAAGGAAGAAATTAAAAGCTATAAACTCTTATTAAATAGAGTTCGTCCGAGCCTTATCAAATCAAATGAGATGATGGGCGTTGATGATGTTGTAGAAATTCTTTCCTGCCCTCTTGTAGGCATAATTCCTGAGGATACCGGAATTATTACCTCAACAAATAAGGGCGAACCGATTGTTAATGATGAAAATGCGCTTGCCGGAAAAGCTTACAGAAACGTAGCTCAAAGAATTTTAGGCGAAGAAGTTCCATTCTTAGATTTGGATGAGCCTAAAGGTTTTATGGCAAAAATTAAAAATGCGTTTGCAAAATTGAAAGCGAAGGTGTAGGATGGGGCTTTTCTCTGATATCTATAATACAGTGGCTAAGTTCTTCCGCCCTCAAGAAGAACAGGGTGACGCTTCCAAGTCTGTAGCGACCAACAGACTTAAACTGGTTTTGATGCAGGATAGGACAAATCTTACTCCAAAAATCCTTGAACAGATGAGAGGCGAATTAATTGATTTGCTTTCAAGATATGTTGAGCTTGACAAGGAACTTCTTGAATTGAACTTTGAACAGGAAGGCGAACAAGTTGCATTAATGCTTTCAATTCCTGTAATCAGGGCGAAAGATGAAGAGGAGATTGAAGCTGCTTTAAAAGAAGAAGCTGAAAAACTTGCTGAAAAAGCAGAAGAGCTGGAAACTTCATCCGAAGAAGAGGAAGAAGATGTGTCTGACAGTGTAGAATCTGACGAAGACACAAAAGTTGTTTCTGCTCCAGAAGGAATAAATGCAAATAAGCAGACAGAAGAAGTAAAAGACGAATGTCATTCTGAGAATTAAAATTTTTAAAGGCGGCGG
>UNSK01000013.1 GCA_900552525.1 Candidatus Gastranaerophilales bacterium
ACCAGCCATTCCAAGTTTATATCCGGCAATTGAAGCGCAAACAAAACCTAAACCTTTTAACATACCCGGTACAAATTTTAAAGACTTATTACATAGTTTTGTTGTTTCGCAGTAATCATTTAAGGCACTAACCTGCTTGTCAATAAACGGATTATTTTTATATAATCCATCTTTTGTTATTACAACTTTATTATTGTCTATAATTTTATACTTGCCATCTTTTGCAACAAGATGTTTTTCTCCATTAAGCAATTCATACAAACCGTCATTTTCTACTTTCATTGTATCAGGATTAAATTTGCTTGTTTTAGGCATACCAATTAATTTCTTAGCAGCTGCTTCTGATGCAAACATAGTAGAAAGAGCTAAGCCTTCACGTATAGCACTATCTGTCTTATCATCAGAAGTTAAAACTTTTACAGCTCCAGTAGCACATATCAATGGGTTTATATGGTCTGCGGTAAAACTCATAACTTTCCCAATACCTGACAGAACTTTATCTCCCTTTGATAATGCTTTAATAGACTCTTCTGCACTAGTTATACTTGATGCTAATGTATTTTTGGATTCTTTTGCAATACTGGTAACTCCTTCTGCAGCTTTTAATATCTGGCCTCCAGCAATGTTCATATTCATTGCACCAACATAAGGATTACCTGCTGTAAGAGCATCTGCACCTGATTGAGTTCGTCTTGTACAGAATGTTCCGTTTGAAAATACTAGTGGCATTATTGCTAAACCTGATGTCATTCACTAATCCTTTACAACACTAATGTAAACACACTACATTTATATAAAGTATTTTGTATAAAAAAAATTTCACAGAAAACAAAAATCTTTACATATTTTAATAAAATATATTATGCTTCTTCAGATTCGTTAGTCTCAATCACAGGTTCTCTATATACTTGAAGTTTTGTAATTCTGGCTCCATCAACCTCTTTTACGGTAAATGTTAAACCATTAAAAGATACTGAATCTCCAACTTCTGCTATTCTGCCTAATAGTTTAACAACAAGTCCTGCTATTGTATCTACGTCATCTTCTTCAAATTGCGATTCCTTCAAGCCAAAAAATTCAACAAACTCATCAATTCTCATCATTGCATTTGCAAGATAAGTATTTTCTCCGATTTCTTTTATATCAGCCTCAGCGTCTTCATCAAATTCATCTTGAACATCGCCAATAATTTCTTCAAGAACATCTTCAAGAGTAATTAATCCTGATGTACCGCCAAATTCATCTATTACAACTGCAATCTGGCAATGTCTTTTTTTAAATTCAATAATAAGATTATCAAGAGTCATTGTTTCAGGAATAAGAATAAGAGGTCTTATTAATTTATTTATAGAAAATGTATCTTTTGTCATAGCAAGAGTATACAAATCTTTAACGTGAATAAAACCTAATATTTTATCAATATTATCCTCGTAAACAGGATAGCGTGTATATTGATTTCCAAGAGTTTCTTTTGTCAATTCTTCATATGAGATATCATTAGGAATACATACCATATCAGTTCTAGGAATCATGACCTGTTTAGCCATTAAATCCGAAAATTTAAACATATTATGAAGCATTTCCGCTTCCGTTTCGTTTAAAACACCTTCATTGTAGCTGGCATCTACAAGCATATCCAATTCTTCTGTTGAATGCACCAGTGATGCATCTTCTGAATTAGCATGACAGGCGGCTAAAATTTTGTTGCCAGATACTTCCAGAAGCCATACAAACGGTTTGAACAAAGTTATAAACATATCCATTGGAGTTGCAATCAATAAAGAAAGCGTTTCCGGGTGTCTTAAAGAAATACACTTTGGAAGCTGTTCTCCAAGTAATACATGGAAATATGTAACCAATATAAATGAAATTGGTACTGCTATTATATGGGCCGACATTCTGCCAGCTGAATGAGCAAAAATATTAATCACAGGCTCAATAATTTGAACAATAGTTGATTCTGCAACCCAACCTAGAGCGATACTTGCAATTGTTACCCCTAGTTGAGCTGCGGCAAGCATTCTATTAACATCATTTACTAATTTTAAAGCTTTTTTTGCATTTGAATTTCCTTCATTACATAGCTGTTCTAAGCGAGTTTTTCTAACTTTAACAAGCGAGAACTCCGCTGCTACGAAAAAGGCATTTACAAAAAGCAAAAATAAAATGATAAAAATATTAATAAAAAAGTCTGTCAGGTCCATTTACTCTCTTATACCTTTAAAGTTATACTTATAATTTTACAATAGAGTATAATATTTTGCAATCTTTTAGTATCCATACTATAATAAAATGTATGAAAACAGGCGCATTTATAGTTCCTACTGGAGTGGGAGCCTCTATTGGAGGGTTTGCAGGAGATGCAAGTATATGGGCAAGAAAATTTGCAGAAAAATGCAGATTAATTGTAAATCCAAATGTTGTTAACGCTGCATGTTTTTCCGGTATTACTGAGAACATGTTATATGTTGAAGGATATTCTCTGGATGAATTTTTTAAGGGAAATTTATGCTTAACACCTTCTTATCACAATAAAATCGGAATTATTTTTGATAAATCTATAAGCCAGCCTGTATTAAATGTTCATATAAATACAATAAATGCCGTTGAAACGGTTTATGGCCTTGATATTTGCGGATATGAAATTACAGAGGAAGAAGTTGGGGTTGACTTTTTTATAGATAAATCCGGGGCTTCAA
The DNA here is from genome assembly GCA_900552525.1 of Candidatus Gastranaerophilales bacterium. Taxonomy (GTDB): domain Bacteria; phylum Cyanobacteriota; class Vampirovibrionia; order Gastranaerophilales; family Gastranaerophilaceae; genus CAG-196. The sequence goes on from UNSK01000013.1 coordinate 2,700, forward strand.
TGGGAAATGTAAAAAATCTTCAGACACTTAAATATGCTGCTCAAAATTTGTTAAGAAAAGGTGCAGAAGCAATTGCAGTTGTATGCCATTTCCCAGATGAACAGGGTGATGATTATGCAAACGGTGTAGGAGTAGACCCAGTAGGAGGAGTGGAAGCAATAATTTCTCACTATATATCAAAAGAATTTATTATCCCTTGTGCACACGCTCCTGCTTTTGATGATATTAATATTTCTACTGAAATTGTTGACAAACGTTGTGCTGCAGAATATATAACACCGACCTTTCTTCCCTGCATATTGCTAGGACTTAATCAAGCGCCTTTGCTTAGCTATTCTGGAGCTATATCCATTTCGGATTTAGATTTCCTAATTGTTCCATATAATTCAATAGGAAATATACCAGTTCTCGAAATGACAAAACGAGGGAAAAAAGTTTATGCTGTTAAAGAAAATAAAAGTGTCTTAAATGTGACTCCTGAAAACTTTAATAAATGTTCAATAGTAAATACTTATCAAGAACTGTATAATAAGCTATTTAACTAAAAAGACCGGACTTAAATCCGGTCTTTTTAAATTTATTCAGTAAGCACTATTTAAATTTTACTGTATTATTTTCTGCAAGGAATTGTGTTACCTTTTCATTTAAAGCTTGCTGAGAAATAGCATTAAATACTCCTGGAGTTTGTGATAATTGTTTTATCATCGTAGGAGTATCCATCTGATACATACGTCCAATTTCTGATAATTTAGCGCCAAATTCAGCTTGAGAAACAACGAGATTTTCTTCTTTAGCAATTTTATCAATTACAAGAGAATTTTTTACTCTCATAGCAGCATCTTCCTTTAAGCTGTTCATAATATTGTCATACCCTTGTGCTTCAACCGCCTGATCCCAAGAGAATCCTTGCATAGAAAGTTTTTGCTTATATTCTTCTGCAAGCTGATCAGCTTCTCTATCTATCATTGATTGTTGAATTTCAACTTTAGCATCACCCGTAACTTTTTCAAAAATAGCTTTTTCTGAATTTGTTCTATCAATATCAGCTTTTTGAGTATCTAAATATTTTTGAATATCAGCCTTCAAATCATCAACAGTTTTGAACGGACCAACTTTTTGAGCAAATTCATCTGTTAATTCAGGAAGCACTTTTGCTCTAATTTCATTAACTTTACATTTAAATACAGCTGGCTGCCCTGCAAGTTTCTTTTCATGATATTCTTCAGGGAAAGTAACATTTATTTCAAATTCTTCCCCAAGAGTTCTATCTGCAAGTTGTTCTGCAAAACCAGGAATAAAGCTTGAATGAGCTAAATCCAATGTATAATTTTTTGCATCGCCATGTTCAATTTTTTCACCATTAGAAAAACCTTCAAAATCAAATACAATAGTATCTGTATTTAATGTCTTTCTATCCGTTACAACAACTGTTGTTGCGTGTTGTTCCAACAAGCTGTCAATTGATTTTTGAAGAGCATCTTCCGGAGTTTTGTATTCTTCAACTTCAATGGTTAAACCTTTATATTCCCCTAAAGTAACTTCTGGTCTTAATTCTAATTTAGCAACGATTCTTAAGTCTTCTCCTATTTTGTAGTCATAAGACTCAACATATGGCTGAGCTACTACGTCAAAGTCATTTTCTTTTATAACTTCAGAAAAAATCTTTGGCAAAGCTCCTTCTAAAGCTTCATGTTTAATTCTTTCTTCTCCAATATTTTGTTCTACAATATTTCTAGGAGCCTTTCCTTTTCTAAAACCTGGTATATTTACATACTGAGCTAATCTCTTAGCTGCGTTGTTATAATAGTTAACTGCATCTTTAGCTGGAACTTCAATATCTACTTTTACAATATTTTCCGGCTGTTTCTCAATAGTTGTTTTCATTTATTAGTCCTCTTTTCCATTAGTTTATACATTATAAAACTACTACAAACAGAGGATATTGTAAAGCTTGCAATAAAAACGGCGCAAGTTTTACTTGCGCCGAAATTTTATACCTCTCTTAATTATTCATTATCAGAAGCATTATCTGATGTAGGCAATTCAGGAGCACCAAACATACCTTCAATTTCTTCCAAAATTGCAGCAGGTTTTCTAGCCTGGTTTCTCTGAGCTGCACGTTTCTGAGCTTCTTTATCACGTTCTTCACTAGCGTAAGTCAAGTGATGGAAGCCTGTACCAGCAGGGATAAGACGACCAATGATAACGTTTTCTTTCAAACCTCTCAATAAATCCTTCTTACCATCTACAGCTGCTTCTGTTAAGATTCTGGTTGTTTCCTGGAATGAAGCTGCTGAAATGAAACTTTCAGTATTCAAAGATGCCTTTGTTATACCTAAAAGCATATATTCACATGTAGCTTCTTGACCATCATGTTCTCTTACTGCTTTGTTTTCATTTTCAAAAGTTTGAACTTCAACCAATTCACCCGGTAATAAGTTTGTATCTCCAGAGTCAACAACTCTTACTTTCTTTGTCATCTGACGAACAATAATTTCAATGTGTTTATCAGCGATTTCAACACCTTGAGAGCGGTATACACGCTGAACTTCATCTACTAAGTATTGTTGTGCTTCTTCCGGACCGCAAAGTCTTATTACATCATGCGGGTTCAAAGGACCGCTTGTTAAAGGCTGACCTTTTTTAATCTTTTGTTTATTTTGAACTACAATGCTTGCGTCGATTGCAAATTTAATTTCAGTTCTGCTTCCGCCTTCTGTTGCTAGGAACAATCTAGGAACGTCATCTTCAATTTCAATTTCTGCAACACCGTCAGTTTCTGCTAATATAGCACAATCTTTAGGTTTTCTTGCTTCAAGAAGTTCTTCAACTCTCGGAAGACCTTGAACGATATCACCTGTTTTTTCTCTTTCAAATACAAGAGTTGCAAGCATATCACCTCTAAGAACCAGAGAACCTTCTTCTACCTGTAACATTGTACCCGGGCTAATCAAATACGGACGACCGTTTCTAATTGTAACTGATTTTGCAGAAACATCTACAATCTTACCGGAAACTGTTGCAGCTTCACCTGATTCAGCAAGCACTGTATCAAGTTTAATGAAGTCACCTTTTTTAACAGTTGGTTTTGATTTTGTATCAATAACTGTTTCAAAGTTTGCACAGTTTAAAAGCAATCTTCTGGATTCAGTTACATCACCCTTAATAGATGCTACTCCATCATTTAACGCCAATACTTCTGTTTTAGCGATAGGAGTTTTTGGCTCAATAACCTGTCCGTTTTCAACAAGAAGTTCTGTCTGTAATGAACTGTTCATCTTAGAGTTTCCTTCAAGTTCACGACGAACAATTAATGTTTCAAGAACAACAATCTTAAGTTCTCCCTTTTCATCAAGCTCTACCAAACCTTTAAGGTGTGATAAATAACCTTGCATTTGAAGAACAAGACTTGTTCTTGTAAGAGTTGCACCGTCAAGATTTCTAACTCTTGCACCATCTTTGTATTGTAACTGGGTTACTGGAACAATGTTAATCAATTCATCAGTTGTATTAAATCCGATTGTCACATCCTTAGGTTCAATGAACATAGGTTGTACAGGTCTTACAAGAATTTGTATAGGTTTGTCTTCTAATGATTCTTCTTCTAAAGATGTTGTGTCGATTTCTTCATCCAAATCATCAATATCTAAATCATCAAAATCCATTTCCATTATTGTAACAATAGAAGTTTCTTTTGCTTTGATACCTTTAGCAATAGTAGTTCCGGCTTCAACAACAGAACCTTCTTCAACCTTAAGTTCAGACACATTTGAAAGCGTATGTACTTCACCAGGTCTGATTGTTACTTCGTGGATAACTTCATTAAATTCTTTAAATTCAACAATACCATCGATATGACAATATACGTCTTTTACTACTTCTGTACCGGCAGTAACAAATGTTCCATTATCAACCATTTTTAAAGAAGCATCTTTATTAATCTGGTGAACTTCTTCAGGAACAAATACAATGTTACCAGGTTTTGTAACGATTTGATTATCATCAACTTCAATGTCTACATACTTGATTTCACCGGAGGATGAAACAGAGCATTCGTCATCAATAAGTTCGGCAATAATCATACCGTTTTCAACAGTTGTATCAATAGGAGCTTTTACGATGTATTTTTCACCAGTTTTCTTAACTGTCCACAACTGTTCTTTCTTAGTCTGCTCAAAAGTTGCATTTGCAGGCATCAATGATGCAATTACAATTGTAATTTCTTTACCTTGAACAATCTTATTAATTTTATTTTTGCCGGATTTAACAGCTTCAACCACTAAATCTTCTGAATAACGAACTTCACCGCCATGTTCAGAAATCATTATTGTTTCTGCTAATCTATCCCCGGCTTTTACTTTTTGTTCATCACTTACAAGCACTTTTGAACCGCCAGGCAAGTTATAAACATCACCGCCGATAATCCATACAATGCCGTTTTTATTAGCGGTTCTAGAAATGTTGCCCTGTCTGTCTTTCTTTTCATCAGCAACAAAGTCTTCAAATAATACCATACCTGACATATCAGCATTAATATCTTTTGTTGCTTTTTCTGTCAAACGGCCGGCATCATTTGATGATGGTTTATATTCAGCAAGTTTAAAGTTCTTGTCAATTTTCATACCATCTTCAAAGAATACTGTTGCACCTGCTGGAATATGGTATGAAGTTGATTTTTTAGCACCTTTAACTTCAATATCAGCTTCATAAATAGATACTCTAACAACATCACCGTGACGAGTTCTGAGTTCTCTTGTTTTCAACTTAGATTCTACAGTACCGGCTTCTGTTGCGTGAATTTCTTTTGTAGCTTCTTTTACGCCAACAGCACCACCTGTGTGGAAAGTTCTCATTGTTAACTGTGTACCAGGTTCACCGATTGACTGAGCAGCGATAATACCGATTGCTTCACCAACATCAACTAATTTCTGAGTTGTCATTGCCCAGCCGTAACATTTTTGGCAGACACCGTATTCAAGACCGCAAGTTAAACCAGAACGGACTTTAAGTTCCTGAAGATTTAAGTGAGCAAGCTTTTTGATGTCTTTTCTATCTAAAGTAGTATCTTTAGCAACAAGAAGTGTTGTTCCATCTTCATCAAATACATCTTGAGCAACAGTTCTGCCTAATAATCTATCGATAAGAGGAACTATTATATTATCACCATCGCAGATTGGCTTCATATTAATATATTTATCACCGCCGCAATCTTCTGCTCTGATGATTACATCCTGAGCAACGTCAACAAGACGTCTTGTTAAATATCCTGAGTCAGCAGTTTTAAGAGCTGTATCTACAAGACCTTTTCTTGCACCGTATGAAGAAATAATATATTCAGTTACAGACAAGCCTTCTTTAAAGTTTGATGTAATAGGCAAGTCGATAATCTGCCCTTGTGCGTCTGCCATCAAACCTCTCATACCAACCAGCTGTGATACCTGAGATAAGTTACCTCTTGCACCGGAGAATGCCATCATGTATACAGGGTTTAATTTATCAAAGTTTTCAACAACCTGTTCTGTTAACTTTGCAGTTGTTTCTGACCAGGTATCAATAACCTTTGTATATCTTTCAACTTCTGTAATTTCACCTTTTAAATATCTATTTGTAGACTTTTCAATTTCCTGTTCAGCTTCTTTTAAAAGTTCTTTCTTTGATTCTGGAACTGTAAGGTCAGCAATAGAAATTGTTACGCCTGATCTTGTTGCATATTTATACCCTAAATTTTTAAGAGTATCTGCAAGTTCTGCAGTTTTGGCTCCGCCAAATTCAAGATAAATCTGAGCAAGCAATTTGTTCAAGCCCTTTTTATCCATCTGTTTGTTGATGAAATCAAGGGAATGAGTTTTTGCATGTGTATAAGTATTTTCCATAGTTATATATTCCTCAATTTTTCTTTTTCTCGAAGGGAAATTTCCCTGCTATTATGCTAATGCCTTTCTAACAGCTTCGTTGAATATAATTCTACCAACAGTAGTTTCTATTCTCTTGCCTTTTTCATCACGAACCACAATCTTATCGTGAAGCGTAATTACCTTAGCTTCCAATGCAGCAATTGCATCTTCAAAGCTGTAGAAGTAACCTTTAACTTCCTGTTCAGGATCTTTCAATATTGTTAAGTAGTAAAGACCTAGAACCATATCTTGTGAGTGAGTGATGATTGGCTTACCATTAGCAGGAGCCAAAATATTATTTGTAGCTAACATAAGCATTCTTGCTTCTGTCTGAGCTTCAATTGAAAGCGGTACGTGAACAGCCATTTGGTCACCGTCGAAGTCAGCGTTGAACGCTGTACATACTAGCGGGTGAAGTTGAATTGCACGACCTTCAACCAATTTAGGTTCAAAAGCCTGAATACCAAGTCTGTGAAGGGTTGGAGCACGGTTAAGCATTACCGGATGTCCGTCAATTATCTCTTCTAAGATATCCCAGACTTTAGCATCTGAACGTTCAATCATTTTCTTTGCAGATTTAATGTTTTGAACATATCCTCTTTCAATTAATTTATTAACAACAAACGGTTTAAATAATTCAATTGCCATTTCTTTTGGTAAACCGCACTGGTTAAGCTTCAATGAAGGCCCAACTACGATTACAGAACGGCCTGAATAGTCAACACGTTTACCTAATAAGTTCTGACGGAAACGTCCCTGTTTACCTTCAATAATATTAGATAAAGATTTCAGTGCTCTGTTGTTAGGACCAACAACAGTTCTTCCGCGTCTGCCGTTATCAATAAGAGCATCAACAGCTTCCTGTAACATACGTTTTTCGTTTCTTACAATAATTTCAGGAGCACCCATTTCCAATAATCTTTGTAAACGGTTATTTCTATTAATAACTCTTCTGTATAAGTCATTCAAATCAGATGTTGCAAATCTGCCGCCATCCAACTGCACCATTGGTCGTAAATCAGGAGGTGTAACAGGAAGAACATCCATAATCATCCAAGTTGGATCAGTTTCAGAAGAAATTAAAGAATCTAATAATCTTAATCTCTTGATTAACTTACCTTTTCTCTGTACAGAAGTTACATGCCCAGCCAATTCTGTTCTAATTTCATCAGCAAGCTCATGAACATTGATTTCACCAAGTAATTGCTTGATTGCTTCTGCACCTATTCCTACTTCAAGCTTAGATTCTTCATTTTCCATAATGAAATCTTCATATTCTTCTTCGCTTAAAAGCTGGAATTTTTTGAATGGACTATCAGCAGGGTCAATTACAACATAATTATTGAAGTAAATAACCTGTTCCAAATCCTTCAATGTCATATCAAGAAGTAAGCCAAGATATGAAGGTATTCCTTTTAAGAACCAGATATGAGAAACCGGAGCTGCAAGCTTAATGTGTCCCATTCTGTGGCGTCTTACCTTTGAATCAGTAACTTCAACACCGCATCTTTCGCAGATAATACCTTTATGGCGAACTCTTTTATATTTTCCGCAATAGCATTCCCAGTCCTTTGTTGGTCCAAAAATTCTTTCGCAGAATAAACCATCTCTTTCAGGTTTTAAAGTTCTATAGTTAATTGTTTCAGGTTTTGTAACCTCGCCGTAAGACCACTTCAAAATTCTTTCAGGTGAAGCGATGCTTATGCGTATATAATCAAAATAATCAATACTTGTAGACAATTTTCTATCTCCTTATATTTCACCCAGTGTAGCAGAAGTATCAAAGAAGTTGATATTTAACAACTCTGAATCAATGTCTGACAAAGTTCTCTTCGGAGCAGCTTTGCGCAAATCGTCCATATCCGACATTAAATCTACTTCTACACCGTTTTTCTTAGCAACTGTAATATCTAAACCGATACTTTGCAATTCTCTTACAAGTACCTTAAATGATTCAGGAATACCAGGTCTTGGAATATTGTCCCCTTTAACAATTGCTTCATAAGCTCTGTTACGTCCGTTAACATCATCTGATTTGATTGTTAACATTTCTTGCAGAGTATATGCAGCACCGTAAGCTTCCAATGCCCAAACTTCCATTTCACCGAATCTTTGTCCGCCGAACTGAGCCTTACCGCCTAATGGCTGCTGTGTTACCAATGAGTAAGGACCTGTTGAACGAGCGTGAATTTTATCATCAACAAGGTGGACAAGTTTCAGGATATAAGATAACCCGACAGCGATAGGTTCATCAAACGGTTCACCTGTTCTACCATCAATAAGATAAACCTTACCATCTTCTCTAACCCAGTCACAGCCAGATTCTTTAATACCTCTGATAAGCTCTGCCTTAGTAGCAATTTCAGATTGGTTATCACCATATCTTTCATCGAAAGAAGGCGCTTCGTAGTGTTCACCTGTCAAGTATGCTGCCAAACCTAATAAGCATTCATATGTTTGACCAACGTTCATACGGGAAGGAACACCAAGAGGATTCAATACTATATCTACCGGAGTACCATCAGGTAAGAATGGCATGTCTTCTTTAGGAAGTATTCTTGAAACGATACCTTTGTTACCGTGACGTCCTGAAAGTTTATCACCAACAGATACCTTACGTTTTTGAGCTATATAAACTCTGATTACTGTGTTTGCACCAGGCGGCAATTCGTCACCTTTTTCACGGTCAAATACCTTAACGTCAAGAACTCTTCCACCTTCTCCATGAGGAACTCTTAATGAGTTATCTTTAACATCTCTAGCCTTTTCTGCAAAGATTGCTCTTAAAAGTTTTTCTTCTGGCGGATGCTCTGATTCACCCTTTGGAGTTACCTTACCAACAAGGATATCATCAGCATAAACTCTGGCACCAATACGAACAATACCGCGTTCATCAAGGTGTCTTAGAGCTTCTTCTGATACATTCGGAATTTCTCTAGTGATTTCTTCCGGTCCAAGTTTTGTTTGTCTTGCATCTATTTCTAATTTTTCAATGTGAACAGATGTAAATATATCATCATGTACGCATCTTTCTGAAAGCAGGATAGCATCTTCGAAGTTATATCCTTCCCAAGGCATATATGCAACCAGAATGTTTTTACCAATTGAAAGTTCACCGCAGCTTGTAGAAGCACCATCAGCAATTACATCGCCGGCATGAACCTTATCACCTTCGTGAACAATCGGTTTCTGGTTAATACAAGTATCCTGGTTTGAACGTACATATTTCATTAATGTATGTAAGTGTTGTTTGCCGTTTACATCTCTAATGATGATTTCTTCACCCACAACTCTTTCAACAACACCGTCAACTTTAGCGCATACAACCATACCGGAGTCTTTTGCAACTCTTCTTTCCATACCTGTACCAACAACCGGTCTTTCTGTGATGAGAAGAGGTACTGATTGACGCTGCATGTTTGAACCCATCAATGCACGGTTAGCATCATCGTGCTCAATGAATGGAATCATAGATGTTGCAACAGAGATAATCTGAATAGGGCAAACACCCATATAGTCAACTTTTGAAGAGTCACTCATAATAAATTCTGATCTGTAACGAACCGGAATTTGAGCAGCTTTAAAAGTATTATCAGGATTTAATTGAACGTCAGCCGGAGCGCAACGGAAATTTTCATCTTCGTCAGCTGTCATATAAACAACTTCATCCGTTACAACACCATCTTTTACAACAAAGAATGGAGATTCAATAAATCCATAATCATTAACTCTTGCGTGAGTAGCTAATGAACCAATCAAACCTGCGTTTGGACCTTCAGGAGTTTCAATAGGACAAATACGTCCATAGTGAGAAGGATGGATGTCACGAACCGCAAATCCGGCTCTTTCTCTCTGCAAACCGCCAGGTCCTAAAGCTGAAATACGTCTTTTGTGAGTTAATTCAGCAAGAGGGTTAATCTGGTCCATGAACTGTGATAACTGAGATGAACCGAAGAATTCTTTTAATGAAGCAACCAACGGTTTAGTATTCAACAAGTTCAATGGAGTTAAAGTTTCAGAATCCTGTAAAGTCATTCTTTCCTTAACGATTCTTTCAATTCTTGATAAACCAACTCTAAACTGGTTTTGAAGAAGTTCACCAACTGAACGAATTCTTCTGTTCCCTAAGTGGTCTATATCATCAAGAGAACCTTCATCATATGTTAAGTTAATTAAATATTCAATTGATGCTACAATATCCTGAACAGTAAGAGTTCTCTGATTTTTAGAGATATTCAGGTTAAGTTTTTTGTTTAATTTATAACGACCTACACGACCAATATCATATTTCTTTTCATCAAAAAATCTTGATTCAAGAATTTGACGTCCGCCCTGTGCAGAAGCAGGATCGCCCGGTCTCAATTTTTTATATAAATCTATTAAAGCATCATCTGTAGTTTCTGTTGTATCTTTATCAAGAGTTTTCTTTAAGAATTCAAAGTGAGTAAATAAAGATTCCATTTCAGAAACGGTAATACCCATTGCTTTCAATAAAGTTGTAGCAAGGATTTTTCTATTTTTATCAATCTTAACGTAAATAATATCGTTAGAATCTGTTTCAATTTTCAACCATGCTCCGCGGTTAGGAATCATTGTTGCATTATAAAGTCTTTTACCTGTCGGAGAGATTTCTCTCTTGAAGTAAACACCAGGTGAACGAACGATTTGAGAAACGATAACACGTTCTGCACCGTTTACAATGAAAGTACCTTTGTCAGTCATTGTAGGGATATCACCGATATAAACTTCTTGTTCTTTGATTTCACCGCTGTCACGGTTAACAAGTCTAACCATTACACGTAATTGTTTTGCATAAGTAGCGTCATGTATACGAGCTTCTTCTACTGTGTATTTTGCATTATCGAACGTATAGTTTGGAAGGAAGTGAAGCTCTAATCTTCCTGTATAATCTTTTACAGGAGAAAAAGATAAAAGCTCTTCTTTTAACCCTTCTTTCAAAAACCATTCAAATGATTTTTTCTGCACGTCAATTAAATCCGGTAAATCATCCAAACGAGTATTAGGTATACCCATTGGAGTTACTCTTTTTGCATATTCTGTCGACATTAATTCACCTCATCTATTCTAATGATGTACTATATAAAAATTTTATTTTTCTACTTTTATTTCGGACATAATTATCCCATATACAGCATGTCATACTATCGTACAACATCAAAATTCAACGTCAAGTTAATAAGCGTATTTTGTACAATTTTTCAAGTGTTTTGTAACAAAAACTTTACAAAACTTAATCTGTAACATAGAAATGTAACAAATACTTTTTTATCTTTACATAACTGGCAATTATTATTTTGTGCCAGACTTTATATTTTATGTAAACAGTATAAGGGTAGTTGTGCTTGAAAGTTCATAATTTTAGTAATAATCAGGAATATCCTGTCAATAATAAACATCAAAAATCTCCTGCTTTTCGAGCAGGTATGACAGACATGCTCAATATGAGCGGAAATCTCATGCAGGGAATAGAAAACAGCGGTTTTTTAGGTTCTTTTCTAATTCAGGATTTCTGCGGTATGACAATACCGCGAACAGCAGCTGGTTTCTTACGGGATAAAGAACATACCGGACATTACAACATGCAGGAAGGAAAAGAAGTATTTGGACGTGAAGGTTTAACGGGGCCATGCATGATGGCGGTTGCACCGTTATCGCTTCTTATTGCTGCTAAATTTGGCCGTACCACAAGTGTTAATACTCAATTAATCAAAAGATTTGGCAACAGCTTAAAGGAAATTCTTACAAACCCGAATTTTGATAAAGGTCTCTTGAAGCAGCCTGAGCGATTTAAGCAGGAATTTTACAGAACAAATATCGAAAAAATATTAAATGACACTTTAGGCAAAGAAAACACTCAAAAAGAATCTGTTGAATACATTTTAAAACAAATTAATAATATGGAAAAAATTCCTGCGGATGCCAAGTTAAAAAAATTCCGGGGCAAAGCTAAGTACAGAAGCGAATGCATGAACAATATCATGGAGCATATTGACAATATAAGGTATTCTACCAGTTCTGATTTAAACATGCTTCAGAAAGTCAAGTTCGGGTCAGATAAGCTTGACTGCAAAAAAGCTTTTTCAACAAAGAATACAATTGATGCAATGATAAAATACTCAGACGATGCAATCATTTTAAACAGACACCTAGACAAACTTGATGAGCTTTCTGCAGAAAGCATCAAAAATAAATCTCTTGCAAAGAGAATGATTACAAATATTTCTATGATGGCTGCTACATTAGGCGTGCTGTCAGTGCTGCCTAAAATTTATGCAAGAAGCAATACTGCACCTGGAGCACGTAAAGTCGATCAAAAAACTCAGGATTACAATATAGCATTTGAAGGAAGAAAACCTGACACAGGAGTTCTTGAAAAGCTGGGAAAAATTATCAATAAGAACAAAAATGATTTTGTTTCAAATGAATTAGAATATAATGGCCACAATTTTACGAATACCTTGATGGCTGGCCTATCTGTATTCGGGCTTTTAGCTCCAAGAGGGCTTCGAGCTTACAGTCGTGCACAGGTTGATGAAGACGGAAAAAAAGATTTAACCGAGTTATGGGAAATTGTTTTAAGAGATTTAACATCAAGCCTTGCTGTAGTTTTTGCAGTACCTATGCTTACAAGAGCATGCGTAACTTCATATGAAAAGAAATCTGGATTTGTACTGATGCAAAAAGACAGAAGCAGCCAGTCAAAACTAAAAACTTCTCTGGATTTATTGAATCCATACAGCAAAGCTCATGTTCTAACAAATTCAGAAATTAATTCTCTATACAATAATATTGATACAAAAGATAAAATGCTAAATTTCTGCAAGTACATTGATAAAAACGGTGGAGATTTACAGAAAATTATATCAAAATCAGAGCATGCAGAAGAAATATTTAAGATATCATCTTTAAATGGTTTAAATAAAGCTGATAAAAACAAAAAAATAATTTCACTTGTTGAAAAATTTGATAAGTCAAAGGCTGATGAAATAATTAAAAAGCTCATGAAGGCTGTAGGCAAAGCAAAGAGTAACAAAATAACAACTTTTGCAAGGGGGCTTACATCTGTACCAGGCTTGTTAACAACATTTTTTATATCACCATATCTGCTTGGCTGGTTTATTCCGCGTTTAACATATAAAAATACGCGTCGAATCCATGAAAAGCAAGATAGGGAAAGAGAAGCCAGAAGACTTGAAAAGCTGAATTCTATAAATAATTAGCAAGAATTGATTTTACGTAGTTCTGAGTTTCCTTATAAGGAGGAACTCCGTCATATTTGTCCACTGCCCCAGGCCCTGCATTATAAGCTGCAAGCGCTAAAATAACATTACCATTATATTTATTAAGCATGGATTTCAAATATTTCACTCCGCCTTCAACATTTTGTTCTGGATCCATAGGATTTGTAACCCCAAGTCCCTTTGCAGTTGCAGGCATTAACTGCATTAAGCCCATAGCGCCTACTTTCGACCTCGCATTAGGATTAAAACCTGATTCTTGTTTAATAAGTGCATTAACAAGTTTTTCATCAACGCCATGCTTTTTGGCAGCCCTAAATACAATATTTTTAATCTGTTCTCTTGTAGATATTTTTTCTGCTCCGGTTTCTGCTTGAGCAGAATAAATGTTGGCATTAACTTTTGTAACAGGACGTGTAAGTAAATCACCAAATTTTACGCCGGTAGAATTCTTTAGAACATTCTCAAAGGATTGAATCTTGGCCTGCTGATTCTCTACAGCAGTATTTTGTTTTTCTACAGGTGCCCACTGAGCGTTTAAAGTATTTACATAATTGTTCATCTGCACGGCACGCTGCATTGCACTTGCTTTACCGGATGATGATAATAAATTTTGTATCATTGAAGAAAACATAGAAATTTAATCCTTTCAATTATGTAAACGAAAATAAAATTTATTTCTTTAGCTTTGGGAACAAAATATCCACTATTTGATTTAATTAATTAATTCAAAAAGTCAAATCGGCATGCTATATATAGATTTTTTTTTTATAGTATGGTATTATTTAACATAGCATGGGAGAGTGTTTGGTGAATACTGATAATTTTTTAATAGATAATAGCGATATTGAAATGGCGCAGAATATATGTAAAATGATTACCAATACAGAGGTAAGAAATAGAGCTGTCGCTAATGCTATTGCAGGAAGTATAGCTGCAAAATTTTTTGATACAGAAAAATATGATGTAGATTCTGAATCTGGATTGCATAATATTGGAACCGTACTTGAAGATATTGATATCTCAGATATATACATTAATGGAAATTATTTTGATGCCAGAGTATTCTTTAATGAAGAAGAAATGAGTATACCAGCTGCACATTTCAAAAATAATCTTCTTCCAACTGCTTACATGTTCATCAAAATTAATGCAGACCTATCAGGTGCTACAGTAATAGGTTTTGTTAATCCGGAAAATGTAAAAATGATGAATTCTGTTGATGGATATTATCATATAAATGAAGATGACCTTGAATCTTTCTATGATATTGAACCGTTGATTGTTACAGTTGAGGATTCTGTAGAAGTCAGTGATAAGGATATTTTTGCATTCATTGATAATAGCCTTGAAGATAAAAACAGCTTTTATGCAGAATTATTAAAATCTAAAGAAGGCCGTATAAAACTTGCAAAAGCTATCAAAGCTCAAAATATATTTAAATTTGTATCTATAGCTGATAATAACAATATTGAAGCAAATGAAATTGAAGAAAATATTCCAGACTTTGGATTTGGTGACTCTCCGGAAATCAGTTTTGAAAGTTCTGGTGATTTAGATTTACTTTCTGAAGAAAATATTGATGACTTGAGCCTGGAAAATCCTATAGTAGATGATTTAGAACCAAGCATTGATACTTTAGATTCGATTGAAGAAACTAGTGATTTAATTGATTTAGAAGAAAAAGATATTGAAGATTTTTCTGTGGCTGCACAAGACGATGTTTTAGAAACTGTAGATGAAGACTTTTCTTCTGAGATAAATTTACAACAGGACGATTCAAATGAAGAAATAGAAATTCCAAATACACTGACAGATGAAGAAAATATAGAAGATATAACAATACAAGAAGATATGCCATTTGCTTCTCTTGATAATGAACCTTCAGAGGAAGCGACTGAAGAAGTAAGTAGTAATACAACTTTTGAATATACCACTGTAGCTTCACCAAGTATTGATACTTCCGAAGATATTCTTGAGGAACTTACAAATCAGCCGGAAGATAATAATATTGAAGCTCCGATAAGCGAAGAAAATGGAACTGGAGAACAAATTGAAGCATTATTTAATAATGATACAGAAGATGTTGTTAATGAAGATGCTGCTACTACAGAAGAAACTCCTGGGCTAAAGGTTTATCCAGCAAAGCAGAAAAAAAGCTTTTTAATACCGCTTTCAATATTGCTTGTTCTCATTGCAGCAGGTGCCCTTGGTTATGTTGGATATACTAAATTTCTTGCATCACCACCTCCAAGTGAAGATATAATCAATAATGAAACATCAAATCCAGAATCGCAGGCAACTCCTAAAACAGAAGAAGCAATGCCAATTGAGTCTGTTGAAGCAACAACACCACAAAATACGGTAAATGAAGCTGCTTCTGAAACAATTCCTATGATCGAACAAAATCTTGATGCCTCAATCCTTGTTTCAAATTTAAAAGTTGAATGGGAAGTTCCTGCGGCGTATACATCTAATACATCTGCAAAAAGATATCTTACAAAATTAGGTAAAATTATACAATTAAATTTAAAAACAGAGTTATTGCTCTTAAATAAACCGCCAATAACAAATAAAATTGGAGTTGAAATTAAGTACAACCGTGACAGTAGAAAGTTTGAGGCAGTCGGAATTACAATTTCGAGTGGAGAAAATAGTGTTGATGCTTTAATTCTGCAAACAGTTAATAAAGCTCTTGCTATGAACTTGAGCACAAATACCGATTCCTTTGCAAAACTACAGGGAAATCCGGTTCTGATTATACATTTATAAGCTAGAAGATGAGAATTTATTATGGAAAAAGAAAATAAATATTATGGCATAATAGAAAATTTAGTAAAAAAACACAAAAAGTTCCCCGGTCTAGAATCAATTCTTGAGGATATTATAGATGATGTTTATTCTCACTCAGAAGTGATTATAAAAACGGTTACTAATGAAGATGTTATAAATGCATATCTTGAAAAAGTTGTATCTACTTCCATAATAACAGTTCCCAAAAAGATGAACTTTCATCCTGAGATAAAACATAAAAGTTTTATAAGGGAACATAATACTATAAAAGTTGACCAGAAGTTAATTGACAAGATGATTAATGCTCCAGAAATTATTAAACCCATTGAACCTGTTGCAGAAGAAGTAAAACAAGAAGAAATTAGCGTTGAGGAAGAACATCCGCAAATTATCCAAGAACCAATAACTGATGGTAGCGTTAATATTGATACAATTGAGTTAGACATGCAGCCAGAGCCTTATAAAACTCAAGAGGTTGCGTCATTAGACTTTGAACAGGCTGAAACTGAAGAAGCTGAAGAAACTGTAACAACTAATTTGTCTTCTGATGTCCAAAATATTGATAATAGTATAGATTTAGGTAATTTTACTGAAACAATACCTGATGATTTAAGTATAAATTTTGCTGATGATAATAATGATATTAATGAACTAGCGGATGAGCCTATATCTCTTGATACGGAAGAAATTTCCGAAGCACCATTAGCTATTGAAGAGCCAGAACCATTTAAGAGTGACGAAGTTATTGAGCCTGCTGAAATAATTTTGCCCGAAACATTAGAAGCAGAGCAAAACGAAGTATTAGATTTAAGTGAAGACGCTTCAATAGAAGAATTTAACGAAGGACTTGAAGTCGAAGCTCCTGAAGAAGATATAACAGAAAGCAGCACTGATTTTACAGATTTAGTAGAAAATACTGAGAATGAAGAGGATTTAGCATCTTTTGACTTTTCTAATGAAATAGAAGAAACTAATGATGAGGAAAATCACACAGAATTAGAAAATCTTGATCAGAATAGTGAATTAACGGCAAGCAGTGATATTCAAGATGATATAACAGAAATGTTAACAACTGATGAAAATTCTGATGATTTAGAAGTTTTCGGTACATCACAGGAAGAATTAGATTTACAGGAAGAAGAAGAATTAAATCCGGTTATATCTGATAGTGCTGATTTAATTGACAGCGAAAATTTAAATGAAGATTTTGCTCTAAACCCAGTGGAAGATGAGCTTGAAGAATTTATGCCGGAAGCATCAGGAGAATTAGACCTATTGCAAGACGGTGATATTTCAAGTCTTGAGGAATTTGAGCCAGAACCTCTCTTTGAACCGGAAGAACTAACTGAAGTTAGCCCTGATAAACCACAAACATTTGCAACGACAGATTATTCAAAGTTTGATTTTACACCGGAAAATAACGACCCGGATAACACTATTGATATTGAATTAGTAACAAAAGATTTGCAAGAACTTGCAAATAAAAATCCTGATTTAAATATTTTAGAAATATATAATATGAAATACAAAGAGAATGCTCAAATTGCTGAAATTGCAACAAAACTTGATTTAAGTGAAAATAAAGTTATTGAAGCTTTGAATGAAATTATTGCTGTCATATAAGGATTATATTAATGCAATGTCCCAGATGTAAAAAGGAAATTGAAGATAATTCATTAAAATGTAACTTTTGCGGAGCTAAAATTGCATCTGTTTGTAAAGACTGCGGGACTATAAATTTAATAACTTCCACAGAATGTTCCGGATGCCATAAAGTATTAATAAAAATATGTAGTGAATGTGGCGCTGCCAACTTACCAGATGCAAAGTCTTGCAGAAAGTGCGGTATTGAATTTGTTAAACCAAAATTTGAGCCAAAACCCGAATATACTGCCAATAAAAGTTCTCAACAGAAAGTTAAAACGCAATTATTAGAAGCTATCAAGAATGCAGAAACTTCAATTATAACAATCAGCGGCGAAAGCGGGATTGGTAAAAATTTAGTCTTAAGATATACAATAAATGAGCTTAAAAATGCTAAGCTCATCTGGCTGCTTGGCACTTGTACACAGGTTACACAATTATCGCCATTCGGATACTTCCAGGACTTGCTGCTGACTTTTTTTAACGTAAATAATTTTTGTCCAGATACCTTACAGCTTAAAAAAAATTCTCTAAAGTTTTTTAAGCAGGATTTTCCTACCCTGAGTAATACGGAAGTTTTAGATTTATTAAATTTCTTATATCCAGAAAATCTTGATAAATATGAAAACATTTACTTTAATAAAGCTAAAATGTTCACAATAATGAAAAAGGTTATCCTTACAATCGTAGAAAAAATGAAGGTTGTTTTCATTGTTGATAATTTTGAAAATATTGATGGTATGTCATTTGATTTTCTAAAAGAATTACTACAGGAAGATTATATTCTTGAAAGATGTAAGTTTATACTGATTTCTTCAATAGAAAGACCCGGTATGGGCTGCATTACATCACCAAAGTTAGCAGAAGAAAATTATACTGACTTAACTATAGCCCCGTTTTCAAAAAATCAAATTGAAGTCTTGATAAATCAGTATCATGATGTTAGTGTCGGCGAGGATTTTGTTAATCTTGCACATAAAATTTCTGCGGGTAACCCATCTATAGTAGAACAAATGATTATGCTTCATAAAGATGTGGCAAGAAATGGGTTTAAGCATATTGCATACACTTCTCTCGATAATATTATTGATACAAGATTAACTATTCTAAAAAGCGAAGATATGGCTGCTTTTAGAATGCTTGCAGCAATGTCTGTTCTAGGAAGTAAATTTTATCCTGCAATGCTTGAACATTTTGACAACAATTCGCCTCAGGAATTCGAAAGAATAATTGAAGCGCTGGTTCAACATGGTTTTATAACGCAAATTAATAACCTATCGTTTGAATTTAAGAGTTCAAATATATGGAAATCGATTGTTACTATTATGAAAAATGATGAATGTTTTGAAGAGGTATTAAATATCTTATATGAAACATTAGGAATATATAAACAATCATCAATAGCGTTGTTAGGCTATATTGTACAAAAGTTAAAAAATGAAAATGAAGCTTTTGAAATATGGACTTTGCTAATGAAACAAGCTGCTTATATTGGTGACATAGGTTTATATATAATAGCTCAAAAACAATCATTAAAGCTGATTGAGAATAAAAACAGTCCGCATTATCTAAAAATAAAGAAGAATATATATACACGAGTTGGAAAGTTATTAGAACCAATTGATAACAAAGCAGCATTCGAATATATTCAGAATGCTGTAATGATGCTTGATGACAATGAAGAATATGAGCATATTGAACTTTTGGGGTATTTAGCATCTTCCTCAATGAAGAATGGAAACTACTGGGGTGTAATTGAATGTGCTGACAGCGTTTTAAATAAAATTCCAGATGAAATGGAGCTTGAGCAGGTATTAATAAAATCAAGACAGGTTCGCCCGTTATTAAGACTAGGGAATTACGGTCAGGTAGTAAATCTCGTTGATACTGAGATTATGCCTGTGATTGAAAAATACTTAACTAAAGGTAAAAATACTGCTGTCATAAGCATTACAGATTTGTATGAAACCTGGCTGGAAGTATATTTTGACTTTGCAGAAGCTTTAAGCTTTCAAGGCGATAGCAGAATGTTTGATGTGATAAAATTAATTTTTGACATTCTGGAAAAAAATCAAACCTCTGATCCAGCACTTCTCTGTCGTGCCCATCTAGCATTAGCATTAGCAAATACTATAAAGGGAGATACTAAAACTTCTGTAAAAATACTAGATGATATTCTCAAAGAATACTCACTTGACAGTATGGATTCATTTATTGTTTCCAGATGGAATTTTATTGATATACTGAATAAATTCATTACAAAGGATTACAATAGCTTATATACAGAATTGTTTAATGTTGTAGCGTATGCAAATAATGCTAA
Source organism: Candidatus Gastranaerophilales bacterium (assembly GCA_900552525.1). Taxonomy (GTDB): domain Bacteria; phylum Cyanobacteriota; class Vampirovibrionia; order Gastranaerophilales; family Gastranaerophilaceae; genus CAG-196. The sequence goes on from UNSK01000013.1 coordinate 22,613, forward strand.
TGATAATTTTACAAAAAATATTCTAAAAACTCTTTTAGCCAAAATGTTCAAGGATAAAAATGAAAATAAAAAAGCCCTGGAAATATTAGAAGAACAGGTAGCATATTTTGCAAAGGAAAAAATTGCAACCGGTGTATTACTTTCCTGGTACTTAATAGCTGAAATCAGGCTGATAACAAACGGTACTCAGTTTGCCCTGGACATTGCTACCAAAGCACTTGATATTGCACAAGGCCCGAGCATTAATAATTATTATTTTATAGCCCTTTACAATAAACTGATTGGTGAAATTTATATGGCAAAGCAGGATTTTGAATCTGCTAAAGTTTATATAGAAAAATCCATTTTTATAGCAAAACAATTCAATTTAGAAGCAGCTTTAGTAAAATGCTATATTCTATATGCAAAACTGTTTCAAGAACTCGCATTGCCAAAATCAACATTACGGCCTAATTACATTAAACAGGCTCTTAAAATGTTTCAGCTTGCTAAAAATATCAGCATAGTAAATGACCATGCATATCTTCAAAAATTAATAAAAGATGAACTATCCATCCTGACTTCTTTTTGCAAGCTTAATGGAATTATATTAAAGAAAAATGCTAAGTAGTGTAATCATTTGGATTGCCGGAATAATCAGCAATGACACCTTCTTCTGTGGCTTCTTCAGGCAATACTTCATAATTTTGTCTTGATTCTTTGTAAGCAAGAGCTCTTTTGTTCAGTTCATCCATTGCCATAGGGCCTGTCAAAACTTCTAGTACTTCTCCTTCTGTATCATAAATTTTTAATCGAGGAATTTCGACGCCAGATGGAGTTTTAAAGCCCATTAGAGATATTTTGCCATATTTTTTATCTGCGCTTTCAAAGCCATCTTTTATTTCATAATATATTTCTTTTAAGTTTTCATTATCAAGACAAGCCAATGCAACATTATTAGAAGTTTCTCTCTGCACCCAGTCTTGAACAGTTTGAGTTTCTTCCATTAATTCTAGAAGCTGTTCTTTGGTCGCACTTATACGCCTAAAAAGAGGATCTCCGCCTCTGCCGACAGCAGTCGGGCCCTTCTCGCGCGGCGCGTGTATTCTATAAGCAGCTTCATCTATAATCTTACCGCCATTATTTTGTGCCTCATTAACCGGTTGATTTTCAGCACCCTTCTCAACTCTAAAATTATCTTCTGACATTGCATTACTCCTTATATTATGTTTTACGGCATATTTAGACAAAAACTTTAATAATTTCATGCAAAACTTTACAAAGCTTTACAAAAGCGGTATTATTTAATTATGCTACCAAAAGAATACAGGTTAAAAAAAAGAAGCGCATTCACAGCAACATATAAGACAGGAACATCTTTTCACATAGATGGTATTACTCTGTTTTGCGGCAAGAAAAAAGAGAACAGCTATCCGACAAAAGTTGGCTTTGTAGTAAGCAAAAAAATACACAAACGTGCTGTTAAAAGAAATAGAATTAAACGTTTAATGCGCGAGAGTTATCGTCTTGCGATTAAAAAGCGTGAACTTTCAACTAAATACATGTCTATAATTTTTGTAGCATCAGCGAAACTTTTAGAAAAAGATTTCAACTATGTTAACTCGGCTGTAAATAAACTGGCAGATAAATTGTTATGATTGATGGTATAATTACTCCTGCACTGCGTGATATAGATTATCTTGCGCCTTCTGCGCCGTATCCGGCTACGCCTTCTGGAATAACTGTGCACCAAAAGACGATATATCGTTATTCTGTACCAACAGATGAGCAGCCAACTTTAACAATTTTAAATTATATTCCGGATTATAATGGTAATTTTATAAAACCCGGGCATTATGAGCTGGCATTATCAGGTGATAAAGAGTTTTTATATTTAATTGAATCAAAGGATTTGATTGCAGTTATACCTGTATTTAAAATAGCTGAAAATAAAAAAGAGCTTAGACGCTATTATGAAAAGACTAAAAATCTTGATAAAGAAGATAAAAAAATTATTGCCAAGAAAAAACGAAAAGAAAAGTTTCAAAAAATTATAGATGCAAAATACGCAAAAACAGGTGCAACACCCCCAAAAGAATACGAGCACATGGAAGCCGCTATTGAATATGTAAAAGACGGCGGCTACTACTTAATTATGTATGAAAAAGGTTTTATAAGAGCCTGGGGTGCAATAAAAATTAAAACAGATTAACCTTGTATTAATTGCCAAATTTTTATATAATAGTTCTAATATGACGGGGATAAAAAAAGAACGTAACACATTTTATATAACACACAGCGGCGAACTTCTAATATGGCTTATAGTCATTCTAGTCATTGTTTCTATTTCAACAGTTATATATTCAAAAAATATACAGACTGACAATGATTATACTATATTTATGAACGATGTAGACGGCTTAATTGTTGGCTCACCTGTAAGAATGATGGGGATAGAAGTCGGACATATAACAAAAATAAAGCCAACAAATGAAGAAATATATGTAAAATTTATTATAACAGATAAAACAGTACTAATTCCTCAAGGTACAGTTGCTACGGTTGAATTTAACGGTATGGCTGGTTCCAAATCACTTGAACTTTATTTACCGGATAAAAATACTTACATAGATAAAAATATTCCTATACTTACAGTTAATCCGCCAAAACGTCTGCATGATGCTGCAGGACTTTTAAACGATATGTTTGAAAAATTAGGGTCAATTATTTATACATCTTCATCATTTAGCAAAAAACTAAAATATATTGATATACCATATGAAGGAGAACAGGATATTAATAAGTTTTTGAAATATGCTGATGATATGTTAGAAGATTCTACAAGAAAAGCAAATAACTTAAATGAAAAGCTGCAAAAGTATAAAAGAGGAAAGAGTAATGATGGAGCAAAATAATTTAAAAATAATCACTAACCCTATAGTAAACCAGAGCTTATGCACAATGCGAAATAAAAATACGGATACAGAAGGAGTTCGACTGGCTGCAAGAAAGCTCACAAGAATATTACTATATGAGGCGACAAAAAATCTTCCTCAAAAAGATATTGAAATAGAAACTCCTCTTACCAAGTTTAAAACAAAAACTATAAACCCTGATATAACAATAATCATATCACCAATTTTAAGAGCAGGGCTTATTTTTACAGATGAGGCGGTTGATATTCTGCCTCAGGCAACTATTAGACACATTGGAATGTACAGGGATGAAAAGACATTAAAACCGGTATGGTATTACAATAAAGTTCCAATGCCTGTTGATAATCCTGAAAACTATTATGTATATATAACAGACCCAATGCTTGCAACAGGAAATTCATTAATTGAAGCTATACGCTTATATGTTGATAAAGGTATTCCCGAAACAAATATATGCTGTGTCTGTATGATTTCTGCTCCGGCTGGAATTGAAGCTGTTTTTAATCAGTTTCCGGCTATAACCCTTATCGTAGCGGCAGTTGACTCGCATCTAAATGAAAGAGGTTACATTGTTCCAGGTATGGGAGATGCGGGAGATAGAATTTTTAATACATAAAATTTCGTAAATTTTTGTTAAATTTTAGAAATTGGAAAATACATTAAAGCATTTTTTCAAAATAGTATTATGATATTTATATGGAAGATATAAATATTCTTACAACAAGAGAAAAAGAAATCCTGGCACTAATAGTTGAAGGAAAAAGTAATCCGGAAATTGCAAGAGCTTTAATAATCTCAACTCATACGGTAAAGGCTCATATTGAAAGCATTTATCGAAAATTGGGAGTACATAATAAAGTACAAGCAGCAGTGCACGCCGTTTTGAACAATAAATTATAAATACTTAGAGCACTAAAATTTCCCGGAATAACAGATTTCTGAAGCCTTATAATTCATCAAATAATTTACGGCTTCAGCAGGAGAATTTGCAACATAATACAAGTTCTCTGTTTCTTTTTTAGCGAAATTATTGTCAATAATATCCTGAAAGAAATTAATAAGATTGCCGTAAAAATTGTTAGTATTGAGCAAAACTATAGGTTTAATATTATACCCCAGCTGCTTCTGCACAATCATTTCAGAAATTTCTTCTAAAGTACCAAAACCTCCTGCAAGAGCAATAACGGCATCAGATAATTCATCCATCTTTGCTTTTCTCTCTCTCATTCCCTCGGTTAAATAAAATTCGCTGCAATCCTCAGGATTTCCTACTCCTAAATCATATAGTCTTTGAGGCATCACTCCAATAATATTTCCACCTGCATTACCAACAGATGAGGCACACGCATACATTGCTCCTAAACGACTTCCTCCATATACAATGTTCATCCCGTGAGCTCCTAGAAGCTGCCCGAGCTCAGAAGCATCCGAATAAAATTCTTCATCAAGTTTATTTGAGGAAGACGCAAATACGCAGACATTTTTTATCATTAGTCAAAACTCCCGCCAATTAGATAATAATTTGAACAGCAGAGGCCTGTGCCATTTTTGGAACAATCTTGTTTCTGAATACTGAGAGCCTGCTCTTTACAAAAAGGTTCAAAGCGATCAGCATATATATTAAAGCCAAAGACATCTTTACCCCATATATTGGGGCCTGCAGAACCGTTAACATCATACATTAAGAGTCCCTGCATACCATTTTGCGGTTTATCAAACATCTTTACAGATAGAACAGAATTCATCTGGGTTAATTTAAAATCCTTGAATCTGTACGTTATATTCGGATATGTTCCGTTTAAAAAAACAATTTTATACGGCTCAGCATCACCTTTAATTTCATTAGCCAGTACAGCGTTAAATGAGGATTTAAAATCAGAATTACTCAGCTCGCCTTCTGTATTTATAGAATAAAAAATATTCATAAAATCAGATTGCACACTTCTCCAGCGGGAAGTATTCTTTGCCTGCAAAGTATCATCCAATGATAGCGGAGCTACAAGGAATGCTACTATTAAAAATATTACAAATAATATGGATACTTCTACTAGAGTAAATCCTTTTTTCATCCGCATTTATAACTACCCCCTTGCCATATCTAAATGTTTTTTCTCATTTATCAAAGAGTCGTAAATCCACTCCGGCACAAAATTCTTACCAAGTATAATCTGGCCATTCATAATGTTAGGCGCATGGAAATCAGAACCTCCTGTTACAATAAGACCTAGATTTTCTGCCATTGAAGAAAAATACTCAACTATAGCTGGTGAATGTTTTCTATGGTAAGCTTCAATACCTCTAAGACCGCAATTCATCAAATCTTTAATCAATTTTTCTGCGATATCAATATCATAAGGATGGGCAATGACTGGAATACCGCCTGAATCATAAATAACTTCTACAGCATCAAACGGAGTAACAGTTTTCCTTTCAACATAAACAGGAGATGCTCTGTGAATATATTTACTATAAGCTTCCATTACACTGCTTGTTCCACCTGCATTAGTAATTGCCTTTGCTATATGAGGGCGCCCTATACTGCCGCCTTCTGCAACCATATTTTTTACATCATCAAAGGCAATTTTAATACCTTCTTTTTTAGCAAGAAGATGTAATATTTCTTTTGTTTGTTTTATACGTGCATGCTGCTGGATTTTTAATAAGTTTTTAAAATCGCTTTTTGTAACATCAGGGAAATATCCCAGAATATGTACTTCATAATCTTTGTAAAGTGTATTTACTTCTATTCCTCTGATGACCGTAAAATCAACATTTTTTGTTTTTAAATATTCCGTTGCAACGTCATAAGAAAGGACATTATCATGATCTGTCAGGGCAATAACTTGCAGTCCCGCTTCAAGAGATAAGTCAACAATCTTTTCCGGAGAAAAGACGCCGTCAGAATAGTAGGTGTGTATGTGAAAATCGCCCTTTACACCACCTTTACCCCCCGTCGTATTCAACGCTGGCCTCGCTTTCATTTTTACTATTATCTACTATTAAATTAATTCTTTTTATCTGTGTTGCTTTAAATTCATCAATTAGAATTTCAACACCATTTATTTGTGCAACAGGAGTTTCAGCAATCTCATATCTCTCTGGAAGACTTGTTGAAAGGCGTTTGAAAGAAGTTGAGAACTCCATTCCTATAACACTTTCTTCTGCTCCGCAAAAACCGGCATCAGTAATATACGCCATTCCTTCGTATATTTTTTCATCTGCCGTCTGAACATGGGTATGAGTTCCAATAACACCTTTGACTAAAGCTTGCTCCGCATTATTATATTTTTTGGCCAGATATTTAGAAAAACATATTTTTTCAGCTGTTGCCTCAGCATGAAAATCTATAATAATACTTGTAACATTGTTTTGTTTTAAACGATCAATTTCTTTAGTAACAACTTCCCATGGAGAATCAATCGGCGGCATAAATACTCTACCCAGAGCATTTATTACTGCAAGCTTATGTCCTTTTATATCAAAAATTCTAGCCCCCGCACCTCTTGTACCATCCGGATAGTTAATCGGCCGTACCAGTTTCTCAGCATCGTCAATGTAATCATAAATATCTTTCTTATCCCAGATGTGATTACCTGAAGTAAAACAATCAATTCCTGAAGCTGATAAATCTTCATAATTCTTTTTTGTAAGCCCAAAACCGTGAGAAGCGTTTTCTATATTGGCAATTACAAAATCAGGCTTTTCTTTGAGATTAGCAATAAAAGATTTGACAGCAGTTCTTCCCTGTCTGCCTGTTATATCACCAAAAAATAAAATTCTTAAATTCTTTGCATTACCACTCATTATTAAATCCAAAGCATAGAGGAGAAATAATTCTCCTCTATTTACTCCTATTTTGCTATTTCAGTTGTTCTAAACTCTCTGACAACTGTAACTTTAATTTGTCCCGGATAATCAAGTTCATCCTCTATTTTCTTTGCAATATCCCTTGCAAGCTTTTGAGAGGCTAAATCATCAAACATTTCTGACTGTACAATTACACGGACTTCACGCCCTGCCTGTACAGCAAATGACTGTTTAATACCTTCATATCCGTTAACAATTTCCTCAATTTTTTGAAGTCTTTTTATATAAATTTCAAGAGTATCACGTCTAGCTCCAGGACGACCTGCAGAAATAGCATCTGCTAATTTTACCAGAACAGCTTCAATTGTATTTGCGGTAACATCGTCATGGTGTGCTTCAATTGCGTGTATAACTTCCGGTTTCTCACCATAGCGAGAAGCAAGCTCAACGCCTAATTGAATATGCGTCCCCTCTTGAGTCTGATCAACCGCTTTACCAATATCATGAAGAAGTCCGGCACGTTTAGCCACATAAACATTAGCACCCAATTCTGCAGCAAGCATTCCTGCAATGTGGCCAACCTCTAACGAATGTTTCAAAACATTTTGGCCGTAACTTGTTCTATAATACAGGCGTCCTAAATTTTTGATTAATTCTTTATTTAATCCCATTATACCCATATCAAGAGCGGCATTTTCACCCTCTTTCATAATCTTCTTTTCGACTTCTTCGCGGGATTTTTCAACGGTTTCTTCAATTCTTACAGGGTGGATACGACCGTCTTGAATAAGTTTTTCAAGGGCAATCTTTGCAATTTCTCTCCTAACAGGATCAAAAGCAGAAAGAACAACAGCCTCAGGAGTATCGTCAATGATTAAATCTACACCTGTAAGCGTTTCTAATGTTCTTATATTACGGCCTTCACGCCCGATTATTCTTCCCTTCATTTCATCGTTAGGCAAGGATACAACAGAAACCGTTGATTCAACAACCTGCTCCATCATGCAGCGCTGCATTGTTGTAGTTAAGATTTCTTTAGATTTTTCTAATGCATCTTCGCGAATTTTAGCTTCATTTTCTCTTATCAATTGCATTTGCTCTTGAGCTAAATCACTTTTTAATTGTTCAAGAAGCATTCTTTTGGCTTCTTCTGTAGACATACCGGCAATTCTTTCCAGTTCTACGGTCTGTTTCTGCACTATTTCTGCAAGAAAATCTTCTTTTTCTATCAACTGATCTTTTAATTTATCAAGCTCTAATTCTTTATCAGAAACTTCTTGAATTTTATCTTCAAGAATATCTTCTCTTTTAGAGAGCTTATTTTCAATAGCTGCAAATTCTCTTCTGCGTTCTCTTTCGTCTTCGTTTAATTGTTCTCTTTCAATATGCAAAGCTTCTTTTGCCTTTATCATAGCTTCTTTTTGCAAAATAGCTTCTTTTTCAATCAAGTCTTTTTTTGACTGTTCTGTTTGTAATACAAGATTTTTATACTTAACTCTTTGTACAACAATGACAGCAGCAAGTATAACCAATACAACTACTGCAACGGTCAATAATGCATCCATCTAGCACCTATTCCTTTTCTATTTTTTATATATACACGATGTCCGGGTACATATAACCTACCCGGCAACTATTAAATATTCTCAATAATCTTTTCTATCGCATATATTTTCAAAAATTTTTATACTACTACTGATTTAATCATACCATATAAAGAGAAATTTGTACATAAAATAAAACCGGAGAATTAACTCCGGTTTATCTTTTTTATTTAACAACTATATTAACAAGTTTTTTAGGAACAACAATGACTTTGACGATATTTTTTCCGGCTGTTAGTTCTTTTACTTTGTCACTAGATAGAGCCATATTTTTTAATTCTTCGTCATTTAATCCCTCATCAGCTTCAAGTTTATCTTTAACTTTGCCGTTTACCTGAACAACAAGCGTAATTTTGCTTGCTTTTGCGAGATTTTCATCCCATTCACACCACTTTTCAGCATGGATTGAACCTTCTCCGCCTACATCATGCCAAATTTCTTCTGACATATGAACTGTAACCGGTGCCATTAGCTTAATCAGAGTTAATACAGCAAAACTAAAGACATTTATATCTTCATCAGTAAATTCTGATTTTTTACCTCTCCAGTCATAGATTGCATTTGTAAGTTCTCTGTACTTAGAAATTACAGTATTAAACTGAAAATCATTAGCAATGTCATTAGTAATTCCTTTAATCGCCATATGAACGGTTCTTACTAAATCATCGTTTTCACGTTTGAGAGGAAATTCAAGCTTATAATCTTTTTTAATATAATTCTGGTTTTCGCTCACTAACCTCCATACACGGTTAAGGAACTTATAGCAACCTTCAACGCCGGCATCAGACCAGTCAAAATCTCTTGCCGGAGGTGAATCAGAAAGAATAAATAATCTTGCAGTATCAGCCCCGAAGTTTTCAAAGATTTCGTCAGGATCAACGGTATTTCCTTTTGACTTGGACATTTTTGATCCGTCTTTTAAAACCATTCCTTGCGTTAACAGATTTTTAAATGGTTCATCAAAGCTAAGCAGCCCTAAATCTTTGAGAGCCTTAGTAAAGAATCTTGAATAAAGCAGGTGGAGAATTGCATGTTCAATTCCGCCTACATACTGGTCTACAGGAAGCCATTTATCAACAAGTTCTTTTGAGAACGGAAGATTTGTATTCTTAGGGTCTGAATATCTTAAATAATACCAGCTTGAGCATACAAATGTATCCATTGTATCCAATTCTCTTCTTGCCTTACCACCGCAAACCGGACAGGTTGTTTCTGCAAACGTTTTTGATGTTGTTATAGGAGATTTACCAACGACAGAAAAATCAACATCAGTCGGAAGCATAACCGGAAGGTTCTCTTCTTTCTCTGGAACAATTCCGCATTTATCGCAATAAATCATTGGAATTGGCGCGCCCCAGTATCTTTGGCGGGAAATCAACCAGTCACGAAGTCTGTATTGTGTTTTAAATTCACCAAAACCTTCATCTACAGCTTTCTGTGTAATTGCTTTTTTGGCATCTGTATTTTTCATACCGTTAAATTCGTTAGAATTAACAAGAACACCTTCTTCAGTGTATGCTGCATCTTTGCATTCAGAAGGATTTTCAGGATTTTGTATTACAACCTTCAGCGGCAAATTATATTTTTTAGCAAAATCAAAATCTCTTGTATCATGTGTAGGTACAGCCATTACAGCACCAGTACCGTATTCAACAAGTGCATAGTCCGCAGTCCAGAGAGGAAATTCTTCTCCATTAAAAGGATTTATACAGTGAGTACCAAGCGGTACACCTGTCTTAACCCTTTCTGTAGAAAGTCTTTCGATTTCTGTCATTTTTCTGGCGTTTGCTCTGTAAACTTCAACAGCCTCTTTGTTTTCAGGTGTTGTAAGTTTTTCTATATCTTTGTATTCAGGTGCAACTACAAGATAAGTAATACCATAAACTGTGTCAGGTCTTGTTGTATATACAGGAACCTCAAGCCCTTCAACTTCTTTCACTTTGAACTTAATAATTGCTCCCTGAGATTTTCCAATCCAGTTTGCCTGCATTGTTTTTACATTATCGCCCCAGCCCGGAAGTTTATCCAAGTCTTCAAGAAGTCTTTCAGCATAGTCAGTTATTTTAAAGAACCACTGAGAAAGATATTTTTTCTCTACAACGCTGTCACATCTCCAGCACTTGCCGTCAATAACCTGTTCATTAGCAAGAACAGTACCGCAATTATCGCACCAGTTAACAGCTGCCTCTTTTTTGTATGCAAGACCTTTTTTATAAAGTTGAATAAACAGCCATTGTGTCCATTTGTAGTAATCAGGTTTACATGTTGTAACTTCTCTCTGCCAATCATAAGACAGACCAAGCATTTTAAGCTGTTTTGTCATATAAGCAATATTTTCATCAGTCCACTTTGCAGGGTCAGCACCATGCTTCATTGCAGCATTTTCTGCCGGAAGCCCGAAACTATCCCAGCCCATCGGATGAAGAACATTAAATCCCTGCATTTTTTTGAATCTTGCAATTACATCCGTGATTGTATAATTTCTTACATGCCCCATATGTAATTTACCTGATGGATACGGAAACATTGATAAAGCGTAATATTTAGGTTTATCACTATTATCAGGGGTATGAAAAACATTCTCCCTTTCCCAAATTTCCTGCCATCTTTTTTCTATTTCCTGTGGAAAATATGCCTCTTTCATTTACTCCTCCAACTAATACCAGATTAATTTTACCATAAACAAAGAATTAAACATCAATATCATCTTCAGGAGGTTCCGGCAAATCAGGTTCAGCAACCTGCTTGGTAAGTTTTTCATTCAATTCTTGAAGCGTTATTGATTTATCCATTTTTTTCAAGGCATTAAGAACTGCGATTTTATAATCAGCATCAGCTCTGTTTTTAGGATTATCAACAATTTCACCTATTTTTTGCCCTAAATATCCCATAACCACAATTGCAGGAACCAGTATAGCTGCCGTTGTTAAAATCGCATGTAAATCAATTGTGCCGACACGAACTATGCTTACGGTACCAATAACAATCATTGTTATTACAATAAAAAGTAATCTTATATTTTCAGCATAACCCATTATTTATATTATTCATCCTTTCCGGATTTATTTAAATTTTCCATATCTTTTTTCATACAGAATTGCACCAGAGTCATCTTATCAATATTGCTTAAGCTTGTGAAGCGTCCTGAAATTGTATATAATCCGCCATCGCCTTTTTCAACCCTGATTAACTGATATTTACAATTTATAACCTGTTCATCACTCAACTTAATAGAAACATTGTAATCTTTTTCGATATCAATATTTTCAGTAGTTCTAACCTTCATGCCGCCCGCTGACAGGTCGAGGGTTCTAATTTTATGAACAACATCTCCATTTGTTAGTTCAAGGTCTTCAATAAATTTGATACGCGTAAATTTACGTCTTTGCAAGAAACGGTGTTTTACAGGATTGGCAATTGTTATTACATTATTTTCAAGATTTTGAATGTAAGATTCGAAATACAAATACCCGTTATCAGTAAAAGAATAAAAATCACATATATGGTTTACAATTAGTCCATCCGGCTTGTATTTTAACTCCATTCTGAAGCCTTCCGGCGAAACTTCAAGCACACGCCCTTTATTAGTTTTTTTAAAATCCTGCGGAACAATTGTAACTAACTGATTATCTTTTATAAGTTCTCTCATATTTTAAACCTTCCTATTTTATTACTATGCTTTTACCATCCCCACCGACTTAACCTTAACATTTGGACTTATCTCATTATATGACATAATTGCAATTTGCGGATATGTTCTTTCCACAAGTTTTCTAAACAACAGCCTTATAGGTGAAGAACAGAGAATTACCGGCTGGTTTCCTGTAGCTGTAATAGCTTTTTCCAATTCCAGATTCATCTTATCAAACATATTTTTTGTAAAGCTTGGATCAAGCGTTACGCTTTGACCATCCGGACTTGCACCTCTGGCAATTGTATTTTCAACATCAGGAGCAAGCGTAATTACATATAACTCACCTGTATCAGCAAGATTTTGCTTGCAAATATTTCTGGAAAGAGCCTGACGAACATGCTCTGTTAAGAAATTAGGATTCTTATTAATTTTTGCCTGCAGACTGATTGTTTCAAGTATAGTTTTCAAATCTCGCACTGCAACACCTTCTTTAAGCAGGTTTTGCATTACAATTTGAACATCTCCTACAGTAATATCTTTCATCATATCATTAACGTAATCTTCTGAAACTTCCTTTTTAAGATTATCAATAAGCTGTTGAACATCATATCTGGAAAGAATTTCAGAAGCGCATTTTTTAATCACTTCTGTAATATGTGTTGAAATAACAGCAGATGCTGAAACGACAGTATAACCTGACATTTCTGCCATATCTTTATCCTTGCCTTCAATCCATAGTGCAGGCAGGCCAAATGCAGGTTCAATAGCGTGAATACCATTAATTGCAAGATTTCCTACCGGATCACCAGCACACATTGCCAGAAATCTTTCGGGATAGACTTCTCCGGCTTCAAGAGCAACCCCCTTGAGCTTAATCTGATATGAGTTCGGTGACAATTGCAAATTATCTCTTACACGTATTGAAGGAAGTACAATACCTAAATCAAGTGCTGTTTGGCGTCTAATCTGTGCAATACGTTCTAGCAAATCTCCGCCCATTTCAACATTTAAAAGCTGTACTAGCCTGTAGCCAACCTCTATTTCTATTGTATCGACATTCAAAAGCTCCATAACACTTTCTCTTGTCGCTTTTGCTCTTTTTTCTTTTTTACCGAGCTTTTCCTGCTGTTCTTGCTGAACTTTTTCTGCTTCCTGAGTTTGTTTAATTTCTTTCTGGGTTTTAGATTTAAAATATGCCATACCACCGGCAATTGCAGCAATAGTAAGGAACGGCACTGTAGGCATGCCAGGAACTATCCCCATAAAACCAATTAGTCCGGCAACAACACCAAGCACTCTCGGATCAGAAAACATTTCCTTTTTAATATCCTGAGATAGTGACTCGTCTTTACCGGTTGCTCTTGAAACAATCAAACCCGTAGCTGTAGATATCAAAAGAGCCGGTATTTGAGATACAAGACCATCACCAACGGTTAAGATTGTGTATGTAGAAAGTGCCTGCTGAATATTCATATGGAGCTGTATAACACCAATAATCAACCCGCCTACAATATTAATAACAGTGATAACAATACCAGCGGTTGCATCCCCTTTTACGAATTTTGAAGCACCGTCCATTGTACCATAGAAATCGGTTTCTCTTTCTAATTTGCGGCGTCTTTCTTTTGCCTGATCCTCATTAATTAAACCTGAGTTTAAATCCGCGTCAATACTTAATTGCTTACCAGGCATTTTGTCCAATGTAAATCTTGCAGAAACTTCAGCAACACGTGTTGCACCACCCGTGATTACCATAAAATTAATCAAAACAAGAATACAAAATATTACAGCACCAACAACGTAATTACCTCCGACAACAAATTCACCGAAAGAACTAATTACATTACCGGCTTCTCCATTCAACAGAATAAGACGTGTTGAGCTTACGTTTAACCCAAGCCTAAATAGTGTTGCGATAAGTAAAACTGTAGGAAAAGATGAATAATCCAGAGGCTCTTGAGTATAAAGACAAACAAGAAGAATAACTACTGCAAGTGATATATTGATAGTAAGCAATAAATCCAGCAATGGTGCAGGAAGCGGAATTACCATCATGCAGACTATTACGACCAAGCCTATGGCAAGGACGATATCATTGTTGCTTAAAATTTTTGATAATTTACCTAATTCCATTAATCCTTTGCCTGTCTAACTTCAGGCACACCTCTCCACCAATACTATTTTATCATTATTAAACTAAATCGCACAATGTAAATATTTCTTAATATTAATTAGAGTCATGCTTAGAGCGGTATACGTATGCAAGAATTTCTGCAACTGCAACATACAAATCAGATGGAATCATACCATCAATCGGAACGGTATTATACAAAGCTCTTGCAACCGGTCTGTTTTCAACTATAGGTACATTATTTTCCTTTGCAATTTCTCTAATTTGAAACGCAAGGTAATCCACTCCTTTTGCGACGACAATCGGAGCTGGAGCTTTTGTTTTATCATACTTGATTGCAACCGCATAGTGTGTCGGGTTGGTTACTACTACATCCGCCCCCGGTACAGAAGACATCATTCTCTGGCGCGCCATCTGCATCTGGATAGATTTTATTTTGGCTTTTATTTTAGGATCCCCTTCTGTATCCTTATGTTCGTCTTTGACTTCCTGTTTTGTCATCTTAATTGATTTTTCGTACTCATAATTTTGATATTTCTTATCCAGATAACCCAGTACAAGCATTGCAAGACACATATTAATAATCATATTAATTAATATGGATAATATAATATTTAATGCAACAGGTATTTCCAGCCCTACAAGCCCTAATAAATCGCCTTTTCTGCTGTTAATAGCTGAATACCCGCATGCCCCTACTACAACTATTTTAAGAATCGATTTTGCAAATTCTACCATAGAACGAGGTTCAAAAGGATTGAACATTCTTTTTGCATTTTGAAGCATACGCTGCGGTGATATATTCTCAAGATTGAATTTAGCCTTCTCTAAGGCAAACACATGCCCGACATCAAGTCTTATAATAAATATAGATGCTATTACCAGCAGAACGAAAAAAGGTAAAACAATAATTGCAAGGTACTTGAAATAAGGCATTAAAAGCCCCATTATATTATTAGTTTCAATGATTGAGTAATCGAGATGCGAAAACGTTTCTTTCATCATACTCTGTATATTAGATGACATGCTTTTAGCAAAAACACCTAACAACGCAATGCTTGCAACCATAACAAGAGCAGCATCCATATCTCTGCTCTTAGATACATTACCACGTTCACGCTCCTTGGTTCGCCGTCGGGTGGTCGCTTCTTCGGTTTTTTCTGCGGCATCATTTCCCATACTTTACATTATACCATTTAACAATTAAATTAATATACAGGATGAAATTTATTGATAAAATTAAAGCTGAATACATTTTCCTAATTTTAGGAGGATTATTTGGTATATTATTTTTATTTATTACGCCGGTCTTTCAGGTACCGGATGAACCTATGCACCTTCTTAGAGCCTGTGAGGTAGCCAGCGGAATCCTTCATAACAATAAAGATGGGGATATTACTAAAGATATACTGCCAAATAGAAAAATAGCTTTAAAACAAAATTACTCCATGTTTAAAGAGTTCAATAATAAAGAGCACTACACGGATTTATTTGAATTTAAAGACTTAAATTATACACATAACAACAGCGGTTATTCTTTTTTGCTGTATCTTCCAGCTGCTATAGGAATTAAGATAACATCTCTTATTTCATCAAATCCATATATTATTTTTTACGCAGCCAGACTATTTAACCTATTCAGCTGGCTTGCACTGATATACTTTGCAATAAAACTTACTCCATTTAAATGGCAGTATATGATTTGTGCTCTCTTTCCTATGACCGTTTATGAAGGAATGTCAGTATCAGCAGATAGTGTCAATATCGGGTTTGCTTTTCTTTATACCGCATTTATTTTTCATTGTGCTTATAGCAAAAAAGATGCTTTGATATTTAAAGATGTTATTATACTAGCAGCAATGACAATTCTAAGTGTATTCTTTAAAGGATTATTTATTTTATCACTGCTGCTATTCCTTATTCCTAATGAAAAGTTTAGACTCAAGTACTTAATTATCAGCTTTCTTCTTGCGCTGGGAGGAATGCTTCAAGTGTTTGTAAGTGCAAATTCATATATTCTTATTGCTAACGATGTAGATATCACTGCTCGTAAACTTATGATAATAAATCAGCCACTATATGTTTTAAGACTTTTTGCAAATACTTTTTTACACAAATCTTCTTTTTATCTTCAATCAAGTATATTCAGACTTGGCTGGCTTGATATTGAACCAAATCCAATTCCTGTAGTTCTATTATTTTATGCTTATCTTGCCGGTTCCTGTCTTGATAAAATAAAAGTAAAAAACTCTGACAAATTATTAGTGTTAACTATTAACGGAGGTTTTATCCTTCTTACTGTTTTACTCTATTATCTTACTTTTTCACCCCTTAATAACAATATTATTATTGGTGCGCAGGGAAGATACTTTATTCCGTTATTCTTGAGCTTTGCAATTGTGTGTCAAAATTCTTTAAATATCCAATCAAATAAATTAAAAATTGGCATACTTGCAATTATTTTATTCAACCTTATTTATGCTGCATGCATAATTTAAAATATCAAGGCAATCTGTTCTAAAAATCTCTCAATTAATACTGTTATATATTCTGCCATTGGCCGCATAAAAATCAGAGATAGAAGCAGGCCAAGATAAATTTTTAGCGGAAGTGAAACCATAAAAATATTCATTTGCGGCATCATTTTTGAGGTAAACCCGAGTAAAACGTCAGTTATAAATAAAACACCGAAAATCGGCAGTGCAATACTTAAACCAATACTAAACATCTGTCCTGTAATCGTAATAATATGTCCTACAAGTTCCGGCGATAATACAAAAGAATATCCTACAGGCATTGTTTTAAAACTGTTATATATTGCAGAAAACAGCCATTGGTGAGCGCCAAGAGCTATAAAAAGCATAGTTGCTAAAAATGTATATGCTTGAGTTATTACAGGTGACTGTCCTCCTGAAGAAGGGTTTAAGGCCTGGTCAGCTGACAGCCCCATTTGAATTGCAAACATGTTTACACCGAGTTCTACCCCTACAAACAAAATATTTGCACAATACCCCATAGCAAATCCCACAAAAAATTCTTTTATTAATATTAATGTTAGTGCCGGTACAGAATTTGGTACTACAAAATGAGTATTATATTGAACTATCGGGAATAGAATAAAAGCAATTGACGCTGCAAGCCAAATCTTAACCTGCATAGGAATAGGATATGTCGAAAACATCGGCGCAGCCATAAAAAGTCCGGTCAATCTTGTAAAAATTGCCATAAATAAAATTATATTTGCAGCTGAAAATAAAACATCCAGATTAAACATTATGCTCCGCCGATTAACTGAGGTATCATATCCATAAATTCATTTACAGTTGTTATAAAAACACTGAACATCCATGGCATGAGGAAAATCAATAAAAGCACACAGCCTACAATTTTAGGTACAAATGTCAATGTAGACTCTTGAATTTGTGTAACAGTCTGAAAGATACTAACAAGAAGCCCGAGCACAACACCCACAAGAAGTATCGGTACAGAGATTTCCAGTGTTAATATAAACATCTTTTGAAGAAGAGTAATTACTATATCCTGATTCATATTTTCCTACCTTACAAAACTTTCTACTAAAGATTTTACAACCAGATACCAGCCGTCTACCATAACAAACATAATTAATTTAAACGGCAATGCTATCATAGTAGGCGGCAAAAACATCATCCCCATTGATACAAGCACGGATGATACAACAATATCAATTACAAGAAATGGTAAATATACAACAAACCCGATAGTAAAAGCTGTTTTTAATTCACTGAGAATAAAAGAAGGAAGCAGTACATAAGTAGGCACCTCATCTTTATTTTTCGGCTTTTCAATCTTTGCCATACGGACAAAGAGCGCTAATTCCTTTTCATGCGTCTGCTTAAACATAAAGTTCCTGATAGGTACAATCCCTCTATCCAGAGCAACCTGCTGTGTTATCTGGTTATTCATATATGGCTGCAAAGCCTTTTCATTAATCTCATTAAACGTAGGCGCCATTATAAAAAATGTAAGGATTAAAGCTAAACTTGTAATTACCTGATTGGGAGGCAGTGTACCTGCACCAAGCGCCTGTCTTGTAAGTGACAGAACAACAACAAGCCTTATGAATGATGTTGTCATTATCAAAATACTAGGAGCAAGCGTTAATATAGTTAACCATATTAGAATTTGTAGTCCGTTCGTAAAATCCTGAGGAGAGTTCGCTGTCTGCATCCCGATATTTATATTAGGAAATGACATTGCAGCTTCTGCTGGCAAAAAAGAGAATAATAACAGCCCTAAGCATACCCCCAAGCGTTTAAAATTTAACCAATTCATTTATTGTAATTCCTTAAAAATGACTATACCTCTACTATATGCTATCAAAGGTTATAAAGTCATGGCAAATCGTTAAGTTTTATTTCAACAATATCAGGTATCTCAAAATTTTTAACCTTTTTCATAGCACGTGGTCTAAAGTTAGAAAACTTTTTCTTGACTGATGCAACTTCTTTAGTATCATACACTTCAAATTTCTTGGCATATTGAACTGCTACTGTCCCGCAGGCCTTAGATTTTTCATATTTAAAAATATTAAACTCAAGCACTATAGGAAGCTGATGGCCATCAATAAGTATAAAATCCAGCATGCCTGTATTATTTTCTTCGTCAGCTTCAAGAGAAGATGGGCAGTGAAAACTTTCAAGGTATTCCCGGAAGTTATATGCCTGCTCTATTGGAGAAAAAACATTAGGAAAATGATGAACAGCAACCATCTCAGTCCAGTTATCAATACCTTCTCCTGCTTTATAATATTGATTATAAAATCCGTTATGCTCGGCACTTTTTTCACTCAAACGCAAATAATACTCTTTGCCATCAAAATTTAATTTATTCTCAGCACAAACAGTATTAATCATTGCAAATAGTATAAATAATACAGCAATAAGTTTTTTCATAAAATGAGAATAACACAAAATATTTTTACTTATCAACCGGCATTTATACGTGCAAGCAATTCCACAGGTTCAGCAACAGCTGTACTGTAAATAATAAAATCATTATCCGGAGCAAAGTATTTACGCATTGCACTACGGTTTGTCACTTTTTCAAAACAAACAAACGAATCCACATTATCCTTCAAGTAGCCGGCAAAAATCCTCTGCTTGTGGGACAAGTTATAGTCCTTCAAGTTTTTGACGATATACATATAACTATATTATATAACATGTGTATAGAGTTTTGTATAATTTTTAATATTTATTTACAAATAATCCCCTTCTATTTAAAGAAGGGGATTAAAACTTAGTATGCACCGCTTTCAACTTCTTCAAGTAAATCTTTCATTTCGTTTTCCAAATCTTGATATTCGCCTGCATTGTCATAAGGTTCAAGCTGCTGTTTCAAATCTTCTTCAGCACCTTCATAATCTGTACCGTCGGCATTTTTATAGCTAATATTTCCTTCATCGTCTACTAATTTGGTTACTGAATTACCTTCTTTATCAGTGTATAAGAAGTTGCCATCGTCATCAGTTACAGGATATCCTCTTTGAGCAAATACTTCTGCAAGACCTTCATAATCACTGCCATCAAGGTTTTCGTATACAGGATTACCTTCATCATCTGTTAAAAGATTTCCTTCTGCATCCATTCTCTGACGCAGCTGATCACCGTTTAATGTCGTAAATAATGGTCTTCCTGCTTCATCAAACATTTGAATAGCTTTTGACTCATCAAGGAATGATGCATTTCCGCCCATACCACAGCCATAATTATGAGTTGTATCGGAAACGAGGTTCATTACTTTATAATCTACTTCATATACAGCCATAGCAAGTTTTTGCTCATCTGTTAACTCCATGCCTGCTTCCTGCATTTTTTGCAGTTTTTTGTATTCAGCTTTATTTATTACAGGCAGTGACTTATCTTCATCATAAGAATATATTGCTCTCAAAGATTCATACATTTTATTTTGATAATATTGAACCATTTGTGTAATATATTCACGATATCTTACCTCATCGGCCTCAAGACGTTTTGTTACATCAGTAACCTGATCTTCGTAGTTGAAATTCATATTAACATTTTTCAGACCTTCACTAGTATTAACAACATAGTTGCCGTCTGCATCTTTATATAATCCTGAAACCATTGTTTGATTTAGCTCTACGCACTCGACAATAATAGGAGTTCCAGAACATTCCGGCATTTCACCTTGATGGAATGTGGTTTCTAAATCAATTTCGTTATCAATGTACACATCATTGTGGACTGTACCATCTTCATCTTCGTATAAATGCTGAACAACGCCGTACTGTTCATATACAGAAGGATCATACATACCGTCCATTGTTTCAAAATCAAAGTTAACATTAAAAGTAATCATATCTGCAAGTGCAGGGTTAGCCTGAAGCATTGTTACCATTTTGTCCAGACCTGTAAGAGTACTTACTGTAACCTGATAGTTAGAAACACCTGTCGCAGGATCTGTAACCGGAGTTAAAGCATTAATACCTTCAATATTTAAAATATCATCAACCGGCAATCCGCCAGATAATTCATAAACTGTAACATGAGCATCATTCATGTACCAGCCGTACCAATCACCTTTAAAGTCACCATCGACATCAAGATTACCTTTGTACTCAGAATTACAAATTGCAATATAGGAACCGTTAACACATCCGATGAATCCGCCGGCTCTGCCAGTTTCCATTAAGAAAGAAATATCGCTGTCATCTTCTGCGTTATTCCATGAAATATCAACAGAGCTTTCACAATTATTAATTGTAATAATTGTTTTTCCTGCCTCACCAATAAGTCCGCCTGCTGCTTCTTCATCAAATACAATGTTTCCGCTGGTATTACAATTGGAAATCATTAAATCTCTTGTTGCAACACCCTCTCCAGTCGATGTATCTTTTACATAACCTGCTAAACCGCCTACAAAGTATTTACCTTTAGCATCCACAGCAGTATTAACATTTGATATTGAAGAATTTCCAACATCCACCGGTGTTCCATCCGGTAAGAAGTAAGAATTATCATTTATTACACCAACAAGGCCGCCAACACTTTCGTATCCGGCAACGCTTCCTGAAACATCAATATTATCAAAAGTTGTTCCGCGAGCAGTTCCTGCTACTATACCTACAGCAGAAGAGCCATTAATATAGTCATCAGGGGATATTACATTAGCATTATTGAAACTTACATTTGTGATTGTTGCGTTTTCGGTTACACCGAAGAACCCGACATTTTCCGCATTATCACCGGCATTTATAGTTAAATTATCAATGGAATAGCCGTTACCATTAAATACACCTTTAAATGGATTATCAGCATCACCAACTGACTGCCAGTTTTCTATATCACTCAAATCCATATCACAGCCAAGGATATAATTTCCATTTAAATCAATCCCGCCATTTTGGAATATCTCTAAAAACTGTTCTTTAGATGTAATATAAGTATAACCTTCTTCTTGAACAAGTTTATCTATTTCTTCCTGTGATAAGTGCTCAGTTGCCTGCGTACCTTCAACATCTTCTGCCTGTGCCGCAGCCTCTGCTTCCGTCAGAGCAGCTTCCGCTGCTTCTAATTCCTGAGTAGCTGCTGTAAGCTCTGCATCCGCTTTTTCTAAATTAGTTTTTGCGGCTTCTGCCTCTTTTTGAGCCTGTTCAGCTTCTGCTCTTTCTGTTTCAGCCTGTTTTGCGGCTTCATCAGCTTCATTTACTTCTTTTTCAAGTTGTGTTGCCGCTTCATCAGCTTCTTGCTGTGCTTTTTGTAATTCTTGATAAGCCCTATCTACAGCTGATTGAGCACTTGCTATTGCACTTTCATCACCACTAGCCTGAGCCTGTGATAACTGATTTAAAGCATTACTATAAGCCTGCTGCGCTGTATTTACCCTAACATTAGCAGCGTTAACTTTTTCCTGAGCAGCTGTCACATCCGCAGCTTCTTTTTCTGATTTAGCAGCTGCTTGATCAGCTTCTGCTGCCTCTTTCTCCGCCCCAGTAAAAAATTG
>UNSK01000014.1 GCA_900552525.1 Candidatus Gastranaerophilales bacterium
TAAAGGTTCTTTGGGTATCACCGATTTGAGCCAAAACAATACCTAATTTAACCATAGGAATATCGCATAGAGGACAAATTCTGGTCTTTTTGATATCAACTTCTTTGAAACTTTTTTCTTTGATTGCAGTTAAAATATCATCAATATTTTCATGCGGTTCGTCAAATTTTTCCAGTTCTCTATTGTCAAAAAGCATTCCGCCGCACCCATTTAAACAAATATCAACATAAATATTTAAATCAGGTATTAAAACTTTTACCATATCTTCGCCGCAAGCAGGGCATTTTATAATTTCTTTATTATCAGCCATTTTATACCTTTCTTTTTATCCTAAAACTAAATCGCCGTGTTTTTTTATGTGTTCAATCAAACCTCCATCTTCAAGAAGCTTAATCATAACGTCAGGAAGCGGTTCAATAGCAGTTATTGTGCCTTTTGTCAGATTTTTGAGAGTTCCTGCTTTTATATCCAGATCTAGTTCATCTCCGGCATCAATTCCATCAGTGTCGCATTCTATAGCGAGAAGTCCTATGTTGATGGCATTGCGGTAAAAAATTCTTGCAAAAGACTTGGCAATAACAGCTCCAACGCCGGCAATTTTTATAATTTGAGGAGCGTGTTCTCTGGAAGAGCCCAGACCGAAGTTATTTCCGGCAACAACGAAATCTCCTTTATTCATATTCTTTGCAAAATTTTCATCAGCATCTTCAAGCACATGTTTTGCAAATTCCTGTAAATCAGAACGCAGGTGGAACAAACGTCCCGGTGCGATATGGTCTGTTGAAATATTATCACCGAACTTAAAAGCTTTCCCTTTCATTTTACACCCTTCTGGCGGGTTTCATTCCGCCTGCCTACTAACTTGTATTTTACTTACTGGAAACCCTTTTGAACAGACTACCAGTTTATCGTCAGCTTTTACACCCTTCCGGCGGGTTTCATTCCGCCTGTTTTTATTATCCTCTCAACTGTACCGGCATTACCAGATACAGGTAATCTTCATCAGAAACCGGCGCAAAGACTGTAGCAGACAGATTGCTGTTGAGTTTAACATAGATTTCTTCGGATTCTGCTATTTTCAAAAATTCAAGAATAAATTTGTAGTTAAATGCGATAACAAGCGGTTCACTCATATATTTAATATCAATTTCGTCCTGCGAGTTACCTGCATCAGGGGAATCTCCGGAGAGTTTTAGAGTATTGTCTGCAAATTCAAATTTTACAATACTATTTTTTTCGTTAACCATAACTGCAACTCTTTCGAGTGCTGCTATTAAGTCACTTTTATTAACAACAGCTTCTTTAGGGAATGTTTGCGGAATAAGCTGGTTGTATTTAGGGAACTGACCCTGCATTAACCTTGTAACAATCTTAGTCTTATCAATTGTTATTACGATTTTTTTCATTTCTTTGCAGATTTTTATAGTATCAGATTCTGCAAGAAGTGAAATTTTTGAGAGCTCAGATAAAACCTTTGATGAGATAAGCATTTCAAAAGGTTTTTCCGCATCGCTTGAGCTATTCTTTACAACTTCTCTAACTCTTGCAAGTCTGTTACCGTCAGTAGCAGCCATTTCCAGAATATTCTGGTTAACTTCGCATACAACGCCTGAGAGCAGGTTATTTGTTTCATACCCTGCTGCAGCTGAAACAACTTCTCTTATAGCTTTTGTGAAAGGTCGTGTTTCAATTTCCATACAGTCTGTTTCTGCAATGTTTTCTTCTACTTGAGGAAATTCATTTGCTGAAATACCAATAATATCGAATTTGGATTTTTTACTTGTAATTGTTGCAGTTGAGCCGTTTAATTCAAGGTTTATAAGTTCATCATTCAGTCTTGAAAGAATTTCTACAAGCTTCTTTGCAGGAAGTGTGAATTTACCTTCGGTTTCAACATTAGCATTAATAAGTGTAATAATAGACAAGTCGAAATCAGTTGCAGTAAGTTTAATTTGATTTGTACCTGCGGTTTCTATCAAAACATTGGCGAGAACCGGCTGCAAACCCTTAACAACTGTTGCTCTTTCTACAATTTTAATCCCGTTTAGTAAGTCGTCTTTATTTGCAACAAATTTCATTTATACACCCCTTAAATAGTCTTTTTTACAAGGTAATTCTAATACAAAAAGCATATTTTTACAAGTATCCTTGACAATATTGTAACAGGCATTAAAAACACTGTATGGACGTATATTTTGATGCTTGAGTGTAAACATTTGTAACAATATTCAAATGAACTCTAAAGTTTCATAAAAAAATGCCGATATAAAAATTGTAAGCAAAACACTCCGATAGTTAGGAAAGGATTAATAGTATATGCGTATCGAAAATGAAATGTTATCAAGATTTAACACAGAAGCACAATCAAACAACTTAGAAATGTCATTATCACAAGAATTGGATTTCTTCTTTGATAATGTTATGGAAACTGTGGTCGATTATTTTAAAGAAGAAGTTAGAGTATAAAGCAAGACTCAAAAATATACATTTTACTTTCAGAGGCGGTTTAAATAAAACCGTCTTTTTGTTATTCTGGAGGAGGAGGTAAGCATGCTGCCGGATTATTTAAAACGACCTATAATTGACACAGAAACAACAAAGACTGTGCGAAGAATTTTGAAAACAAAGTGTCTTAATACTGTATGCGAAGGTGCAAGATGTCCGAACAAGAGCGAGTGTTATTCTCATAACACTGCTACCTTTTTGATAATGGGAAAAGTTTGTACCAGAAATTGCAGGTATTGTAATATTTCTCCGGCTCGTCCTGAACCGCTTGATTTAGAAGAACCTAAACACGTTGCGGAGGCTGTTAAGGAGCTCGGACTCAAGTTTGCAGTTATAACTTCTGTAACCCGTGATGATTTGCCTGACGGAGGTGCACAGCATTTCAAAAATTGTATTGATGAGATAAGAAAAATTTGTGATGCGAAAGTCGAAATTTTAACTCCGGATTTTAAAGATGATAAACGGGCTCTTGATACTGTTATAAAAGCACATCCGGATGTTTTTAACCACAACATTGAAACAGTTCGTTCCATATTTAAAACGGCTCGTCCGCAGGGAGATTATGACCGCTCGATTGAGGTTCTAAGGTACGTAAAAGAGAATTCAAATATTGTGACAAAATCCGGATTGATGGCAGGTCTAGGTGAGGGAGTAAATGATATAGAAGAAACTCTTTGTGATTTGCATGATGCAGGGGTTGATATTATAACAATCGGGCAATATATTCAACCTTCAAAACAGCACCTTCCTGTTGCAAAGTATTATACACTGGAAGAGTTTGAGGAATTAAAAGAACTTGCGCGCAAAATCGGATTCAAGAACTTTCAGATAGGGCCTCTGGTCAGAAGCTCGTATCATGCGATGGCGAGTTATGAAACCTCCTTGAAATAAATTGATTTAAAAGGTACAATTTAGGAAGAGAGAATTTTATGTCCGTTGTAAATCAAGAAGTTGAAAAATTAATTAATATTGGTTTTACATATCATCAAGACGGGTGTCTTGATGAGGCGGAAAACGCTTATCAAGAAGTTCTGACTATTGACGGTAAAAATGCAGAAGTTTTTAATCTGCTCGGGGTGCTGAAACTTCAGCAGAATGATGTAATTTCAGCAATTAACTGGATTGAAAAAGCTGTTGAAATTAAGCCTGATGTTTATTTTTATGAAACTCTTTTTCAGGCTTATGTAAGAGCCGGTCTGTTTAAACAGATTGTTGCAAGAGAAAAAGAAGTGCTGGAGAAATTTCCGGATAATTTTTCGCTTCTGTTCAATATTGCGCTTGCAAATAAAAAAACTAAGAATATAAGAGCTGCAATAAAGTTCTACGATAAAGCTCTTAAAATCAATCCGGGTTCTTATCTTGCATGGTTTAATCTATCCCACCTCTACAGTATTGAGGGAGAAACAGAAAACGCGGTTTCTGCTTTAAAAATATGTAAGAAAATAAGACCTAATGATATTGATACAGATTACTTTTTGAGTCTAGCGCTTATGCGTACAAAGAATTATGACAAGGGATTGAAACTCTTTGAAACCCGTCTTTGCAGGGAAACTGCTACGGCACTTCAAAATAAAACTTATCCGAATAAGGCTACTAAAGAAACTCTCTGGAAGGGTGAAAATATAAAAAATAAAACAATTTATGTTTATTACGAAGCCGGGTTTGGCGATGTAATAATGTTCAGCAGATACCTTCCGCTGCTTGCTAACAGGTGCGGGAAGCTTTTATTCTTACCGCAAAAACAGCTTGTACCGCTATTTAGAGATAATCCATTAGGTATTGATGTTGTTATTGATAAGTATATTCCTGAATGTGATATGAATTTTGATGTGCATGCTCCGCTTTTAAGTCTTCCGTATCTGCTGGGATTAAAGGGAGATAAGGTTTTTGCGTATCCTGAAGGGTATATTCGTCCGCATAAAGAGCTTGCAGAGGAATTTAAGAAGAAATATTTTAATAATGATAAGATAAAAGTCGGGATAAAATGGCAGGGAAATACCTATTATGATCAGGATAGAGTTATTCCGACAAAGTTTTTTAAACCGCTTATGGCAGTTGAAAATACGCAATACTATTCATTCCAGACTTTTGAGGGTTCTGAAGATGCAAAAGAACTGGATGGAATTATTGATGTTGGCAAAGACTTAATTGATTTCGGCCAAACAGCTGCTGCACTCAGCAATCTTGATATTGTTATCTGCAACGACACTTCTTTAGCGCATCTTGCAGGTGCAATGGGCATTCCATGCTGGGTTATTCTTCCTTACGAAGTTAACTGGAGATGGCATACAGATTTGAGTGTTTGCGACTGGTATAACAGCGTAAAACTATTCCGCCAGCATTCAATAGGAAACTGGCAGAGCGTTTTTGATGATATTTTGGAAGAAATGAAGCCTTAGCTATTTCCCTAAAGCACACGCTTTTTCTGTTGTGCTCTTTATTACATCGTAAAAGAGTTTTTCTGTATCATATTTATCCATACAATCAACTCCAACACGCGTGCAGCCGCCTTTTGTTGCAACATTAGAGATAAGTTCTTCCATAGAAATTTCACGGTTTAATGCCATTTTTGCAGAGCCGATTGCAGTTTGAATACTTAATAACAAGGCTTTCTCGTAATCCAATCCAAGTTTTTCGCCGGCTCTTGCTATTTCATTTATTACTTTGTAATAAAAAGCAGGGCCTGAACCTGAAATTGCTGTTACTATATCAATCTGGGCTTCATCATCAACGACAATGCATTTTCCGATGGTAGAAAGCAATTTATAAATATAGTCTAAATCTTCTTTTTTTGCGTGTTTTCCGCCAACCATTCCGCTCATGCCTTCTCCTACAAGTGCCGGTGTGTTTGGCATAATTCTTATTACCCTTGTGTTTTCAGGAAGGTGTGATTCCAGTTTTTCTGTTGTAACTCCTGCTGCAATAGAAGCAATAAGTTTATCAGAAGTTATAAAAGGTTTTATTTCTTCAAGAACATCAGCAGCCTGATTTGGCTTTGTTGCTATAAATATGACTTCGGAATTTTGGGCCAGCTCTTTGTTATCTAAGATAATTTTTATTCCAAGCTCTCTGGATTTTTCATCAATCCCTTCTGTTTCTGCCTGTGTTGCAATTAATTCTTCCGGCTTTGCAAAACTTGTCTTGATAAGTCCTTTAATAATTGCGCCGGCCATTTTGCCAGAGCCTATAAATCCGATTTTGTACATATTTTTCACCCTTCTTTTTATTTATACTCTTATGTTAAACTACAAAAACATGTTATAATCAACTTATGCAAGAGATAACAATAGGAAAAACATATAGACATTATAAAGGTAATGTTTATAAAATTATCGCATTGGGCAGGCATTCAGAAACGCTTGAGGATATGGTAGTTTACCAGTCTGTTGAAACAGGCGAAGTATGGGTAAGGCCGAAAGCAATGTGGAATGATGTGATTCCGCAATCATTATCCCACAAGGGGCTAAGGGAGAATAGCGCTGAGGCAGACCAGGAGTCGCAAGATAATACTGGAGGTTTGCAGTTGTCTGCCGACAATAGGTCTACGTGCGTAGCACTGAGGTTTACGCTATTATGATTACAAAAGAAGTTAGAGAGTGGATGCAGAAAGTTGAGCGAGGGCAGTACTCGTATGATGATGCAATGTATGAATTTATAAGATTTTCATCTTTTCTTACGCGCGAAGAAATGAAAATGCTGAAATCACGATTGGAGAGCTTATGTTCAAAAAAAATGTAAAAACAAATATGGAATTAGAGATTATTGAACAAACCAAAATCATTCCGTATATTTTGATGAAATATATTAATCCTGAAACAGGTGAAATTAAGATTGATTTGCCGGATAATATTACAAAAATTATCCTTGTAGCAAGCGGTTCTTCATACCATTGTGCGAGATTTGCAGTTGATTTGCTGGAAAAATTCTCCAAAATTGAATCACGTGCGATTTATTCAAGCGAATTCCTTTTGAAGAATGTTATTCCGCATGATGAAAATACACTCTATATTTTTATTACACAGTCTGGTGAAACGAGTGATACTATTAAGTCTGCTCAAAAAGTTAAAGAGCTTTCTAATCTCGCCACACTTTGCATAACTAATAACGAAGAGTCTACAATCTGGAATTTATGCGATTATAAAGTTGCCTGCTATGCCGGTACAGAACAGGGAATTGCTGCAACAAAATCGTTTACTTCGCAAATGTTATGCCTGATTTTGATATCATTAAAGCTCGTTGAGAAAATTCACGGCGATAACGCAACTATCGGGTATAAAAAATCATTATTCAGCCTTCCGGCCGTAGTAGATAAGGCTCTCGCAAAGCGCGAAGATATAAAGAAACTTGCTGCTATTCTTGCAAAAGAAAATACAATAGTAATTACTGCCGACGGGATTTCTTACTCCCTTGCAAAGGAGGCAGCCTTGAAAATTAAAGAAACATCATATAAAAATATTAGTGCCGCAATACTGGGAGAATTTATGCACGGGCATGTTGCAGTTTTGAATAATCCTTCTATGCTTATCTATATTGCGGTGGATGAAATTTCAAAGCGCTCAGTATCTAATCTTAACAAGATTAAAGAGGATTATAAACCGAAACTTGTTATAATCGGCCCTGCCGGAGAAGAAGTTAAGCCGGACTGCAATATAAATATTGTTTCAGAAAACGAAATCCAGCAAATGTTTGCAAATGTCGTAATCTGCCAGCAGCTTGCTCTTGAAACAGCATTAAAACTTAAAAGAAATGTTGACCATCCGCGAGGGCTTCATAAAGTTGTTGTAGATAAGAATATTTAGCCTTCACTTATTTCTTTTTTCTGATATCTCGCTGATTTTGCATTTATTGCATAACACGCAGAGGACAGTTTTTGTGAGAGCATAAACATGTTTCTCTGAATTGCAGCAACATCGTTCATTGCCTCCAGCATCTTATCAGGATTAATCATTGACTCCATTGCTTCATGGTTATCAACTTTTTCGTCTGCATATTTTTTGACAAGTAGCTTGTCGATGTAATCTCTTGCTCCGACTGCCATAATTAAATCTCCTAATCCCTATTAATTCCTATACATATATAAAAACAATTAACAGGAAAAAATTGACTTTTATGTAACAAAAGGTTAAGCTTTGATTTGCATAATTAATGGCATTTTGCCAATTTCTCTTATCTGGCGTTCAAAATCAGAAATATCTACGCTTATTGCATCAAAAGTATTGTAATGCATAGGTATAATCTCGCTTGCACCAAGCCATCCTGCAGCTTTTACCGCATGTTCAATGTCCATAGTGTATTTCCCGCCGATTGGAAGCATTGCAACATCAGGCTGATAAATCTCGCCTATCATTTTCATTTCGGAATTAAGACTTGTATCACCGGCATGGTAAATTGTTTTACCCTCTATTTCAAAAATAAATCCGCAAGGGCAGCCGCCATAGATACCATCCGGAGTTGAACTTGAGTGAAACGCAGGAACGGCGGCTGCCCTTCCCCAGCTGTATTCACACCAGCTTCCGAGTCCTATGTCATTTGTTTTTGCACCTTTCTTGGCGCAGTAATTAGCAAGTTCGTACACCGCCGTAATCGGTGCACCGCTATTTTGTGAAATTTCAATTGCACTTCCTAGATGGTCGCCGTGTGCATGGGTTACGAAAATGTCGTAAATGTTTTCAGGTTTATAATCCGGTACACAAACAAGAAACGGGTCTATTAAAATTTTTTTCCCGCCGGTTTCAATCTCAAACGCGCTATGACCCAGATATTTAATTTCCATTTTATACCCTCCTGGCGGGCTTCATCCCGCTATACTACTAACCTATATTACTTACTTCCAGAAGCCCTTCTGAACAAATTACTAATCCAATGAGCAGCCAGTCCTTTCCATCAACTTTCTCAACCTTTTATACTCTTTACCCCATTTTTGCATAGAATCAATTACGGGTCTTAATGTGTATCCAATATCTGTAAGATAATATTCTACTTTGGGAGGAAGGCCTTCGTATTCTTCCCTGACAACTAATCCGTCTTCTTCAAGCTCTTTAAGACAATTGGTAAGAACTTTTGCTGTACAGCCGATTTTATTTTTTAACTCGACAAATCTCATCTCTTTTTTTAAGAGTTCTTGTATTATTAAGATTTTCCACTTTGCTCCGACAAGCTGCAATACCACACTTACCGGATTTACAGCTAAATTCTTATACTGCATCTTATTTATTTCTTCTTGTCTTTGTTATCATCTTCACTGCCCCAGAGTTCTTTTAACTTGTCCTTAACTCCGATGCGTGAAAACCATTTTATCACAAGTCTCTCTTCATATCCAAGTCCGCCGCTTAATTTTGTACATCCATTTAAAGAATATACACCTTCTGAGATAGAAATTCGAACAATGAAATGAGGTTCCTGAAACCTTCCTCTATCCATCCAGATTTTTATATTATTGTACTTTGTAAAAGTTGTATTTCTGATGTTGTGAGCATCTGACTGTTCTTCTGTTATGAAACTTTTTAAGCTGTCTTCTAAGTCTTTAAACGTTGCCACTTTAGTCTATCCTTAATTATTCAAACTATGTATAGGGGCTGGAATACGTCCGCCTCTTTCAACAAAATTTTTGGATGAAAGCTTATTAACATCCATAATAGGAGCTTCACCCAGAAGCCCGCCGAATACGACTTTTTCTCCCACTTTTTTGTTAGGAGCCGGAATAAGCCTTACTGCGGTAGTCTTTTTATTTATCATACCAATAGCCATCTCATCTGCAATCATACCTGCAATGGTTGAAGCCGGTGTATCTCCCGGAATAGCAATCATATCAAGTCCTACTGAGCATACGCAGGTCATGGCTTCAAGCTTGTCAAAAGTTAAATACCCCTTGTCAGCCGCTTCAATCATTCCGGCATCTTCTGATACAGGTATGAACGCGCCTGACAATCCGCCTACGTAAGAACTTGCCATAATTCCGCCTTTTTTAACTGCATCATTAAGCATTGCCAGTGCAGCTGTTGTTCCGTGTGCGCCGGCATGCTCAAGACCCATTGCCTGAAAAATCTGTGCAACACTGTCGCCTACAGCAGGTGTCGGGGCAAGTGAAAGGTCAATTACGCCAAATGGTACATTGAGTTTTTCGGCAAGTTTTCTTCCAACAAGTTCACCTGTCGTTGTAATCTTGTATGCAGTTTGCTTAATTTTATTAGAAAGTACACCTAAATCAGCATCTTTATGTAAATCCAAAATAGCGGCTCTAACTACTCCAGGGCCTGAAACACCAATATTGAGTGCACATTCTGGTTCTCCGTAGCCGCAGTATGCGCCTGCCATAAACGGGTTATCACTTACCGAGTTGCAGAATACTACGAGCTTTGCTGCGCCAAGTCCGTCTTTGTCAGCGGTGAGTTCTGCTGATTGCTTAATAATGTCAGCCATTTTTAATACCGCATCCATGTTTATACCGGCTTTTGAAGTTGCAACATTAACTGAAGAACAAAGTCTGCTTGTTGATGCAAGAGCCTCAGGTATTGATTCAATAAGTCCTAAATCTCCTTGTGTG
Source organism: Candidatus Gastranaerophilales bacterium (assembly GCA_900552525.1). Classification (GTDB taxonomy): domain Bacteria; phylum Cyanobacteriota; class Vampirovibrionia; order Gastranaerophilales; family Gastranaerophilaceae; genus CAG-196. Next base: position 10,049 of record UNSK01000014.1, read on the forward strand.
AAACCTTTTTCAACTAGTGCAGAAAATCCGCCGATAAAATCTATTCCAAGGCTATCAGCGCAGCCATCCAGAGTTTTTGCGATTTTAACATAATCCTTATGGCTGCACGATTCACCCAGAAGAGAAATTGGAGTCACTGCTATTCTTTTGTTAACAATAGGTATGGAATAATCATTTTCAATATCATTCGCATATTTAACAAGATTGCCTGCATATTTATCAAGTTTGTATTTAATTTTGTCGCAGACTTTGTTAACATCTTCGGAAAGACAGTTTCTCAAACTTATTGTAAGCGTCACAGTTCGTATGTCGAAGTTGTGAAGCTTAATCATGTTTATAGTTTCCAGAATTAAGTTTTCATCAAATATAGTCATTACGCTACAGATTATAACATATTTTATAAAAAATTTGAACATTAAAAATCTTTTTTATATATAATAATATTTACCGGAGGTATGAATAAAAATGCTAGTTGTAATGAATAGCCACGCTACGGAAAAAGATATAAAGCGTGTAGAGTTATTTATAGAATCAAAAGGGTTTGAAGCGCGTGTATCGCATGGAGAAGCACGAACTGTTGTACATGCTATTGGTGTAAAAGAAGTTGACCAGAGAGATTTTGAACTTTTACACGGTGTAGATGAGGTTATTAAATTATCAACTAATTACAAACTTGCAGCGCGGGCCTGTCAGGGTAAGGATACTGTTGTTGAAGTTAACGGGGTTAAGTTCGGGGACAAATACACCGGTTTGATTGCAGGGCCTTGCACTATTGAATCTTACGACCAGATGGATGAAACTGCACAGGAGCTTTCTGAATCCAATGTTAAGATTATCAGAGGCGGTGCATTTAAACCTAGAACAAGCCCTTACGCTTTTCAAGGACTTGGTGAAGAAGGATTAAAGATTATAAGAAGCGTTGCTGATAACCATGGCATGGCTGTAACTTCTGAGATTATGGAAGTATCACAGCTCGAGATGTTTGAAAAATACGTTGATATTCTTCAGGTTGGTGCAAGAAATATGCAGAATTTCAATCTGCTTAAAGAACTCGGGCATGCGCATAAACCGATAATTCTAAAACGCGGGCTTTCTTCAACATATGAAGAATGGCTTATGTCTGCAGAATATATTATGGCCGGAGGAAACAATCAGGTAATCCTTTGTGAAAGGGGGATTAGAACTTTCGAAAAATATACAAGAAATACTCTTGATTTAACTGCGATACCGGTTATTAAGAGATTAAGCCATCTTCCTATAATCGTAGACCCGTCGCATGCTACCGGGTTAAGAGATAAAGTTGAACCTATGTCACGTGCTGCTGTTGCAGCAGGATGTGACGGCTTAATTATTGAGGTCCACTATGACCCGGATAGAGCCGTTTGTGATGGTGCACAATCATTATATCCCTGGCAGTATGATCTTCTTTATAAACAGATTAAACAGATTGCGCCGATTGTCGGTAAAGAGATTATTTAACGCTCAGATAGAATTTATACATCAGACGCGTTAAATCGTCATTTGCGCGGATAGCACCGATTAGTTCTGTACGCAGTTCATCAATCGGTTTTAATTGTTCGAACATATAAAGCTCATAGATTTCTACATTCAACGCTTTTGCAATTTTACTTAAAGTGTCCGGTGTAGGATAGAACTTCCCTGTTTCAATATAACTTATATTAGATGTGCCGATTTCAATCTTCTCTGCCAGCTGCTCCTGAGTAAGTTTATTAGATTTCCTAAGTTCTTGTATCCGTCTGCCCAGTCTTTTCTTAATATTGTTCATTACAACATTATCTTTATATTTTAAAAGAAAATAAATAGTATAAAATGTGATAATATGGTTTGATTTATGTTATGATATTGTATAGGATATATGATATTTAGAGAATACTTTTATGAAAAATGAGATCGTTGCTAAAGTTTCAATAATTATTCCCTGCTATAATCAGGCAGAATATGTAGGAGAGTCTATTGAATCTGCATTGAAGCAGACTTACGAAAATCTAGAAATAGTTTGTATAAACGATGGTTCAACTGATAACAGCAGTGAAGTTATTAAATCGTATGCAGAAAAATATAAAAATATAGTATTTCTTGATGAAAAAACTAACCGCGGTGTTTGCTGTGCGAGAAATATGGCAATAGCAGCATCAAGCGGAGAATATATTTTACCTCTTGATGCTGATGATAAGATTGAACCTCAATATGTCGAAAAAGCTGCAAGGGTTTTGCACAACAATCCAAAGGTTGGTATTGTTTACTGTAAGGCTGACTTTTTTGGCAGAAAGCATGGATTATGGAAACTGGAAGAGTTTGATAAACGAAAGATTATTTTTGAAAATCAAATATTTAATTCCTCACTTTTTCGGAAAAAAGATTTTAATGAAATCGGCGGTTACAAAGATTATATGAAATATGGCTGTGAAGATTGGGATTTGTGGCTTTCTTTTGTTGAAAAAGGGTTTGAAGTTCACAGAATTAATGAAGTTCTATTTCATTACAGAAAGTCAAAAACTAATACCCGTTCGGATGAAGCTTTTCCACATACAGATGTTATAATTTCAGGACTTTTCAACAACCATATCAACGTGTTTTTGGAAAATGATGAATTTTATACGCGTGTATTTACTGATTTTTCTACAAAATACAAAAAATATAAGAAATTATTCAATAATCTTTTGATAGCTGTAATAGTAGAAGCTCTTGTTATTTTAGCAATGATTATTATTGATTGAAAAATTCAATAATTTTTTCGGCAATCAAAAGAGCAGAATTCTGGTTCTGTCCGGTTATTAAATTTCCGTCAACTTCTACATGTTCTGCCCATGGTTTTTCTGCTACAAATTCTGCGCCCAGATTAATAAGACAGGTTTCAAGAAGAAAAGGAACAAGCTCTTGAAGTTTAACAATACCTTCTTCTTCGTTAGTAAAGCAGGTAACACGCTTGCCTTTGACGATATCTGTGTTAACAAAAGCAGCAGGACCGTGGCATACTGCGCTTACAAGTTTGCCGCTCCGGAAAAAGTATTCAACAATTTCTGCAACTTCTTTGTTCTCTGCAAGGTCAAACATAGGGCCGTGGCCGCCCGGAAAATACACGCCGTCAAAATTTTTATAATCAACTTCTGAGAGTTTTTTAGTTTCTCTTAACACTTTTATGCAATCATCCCATTCTTCTGGATTTGAACAGGACATTGATTTTTCATCCACAGGTGAAAGGCTGCCGTTCGGACTTGCAACAGTTACATTAATGTCTGATTTCTGGAAAACAAGGTATGGTACTGCAAATTCTTCAAGATAAACTCCTGTATTTTGGATACAGTTACACTGCGGCGCTCCGCATTCGCAGCCTGCATAATTAGTTGTAATTATTAGTAAATTCTTCATAGGTAATTCCTTATATATATTTCATTAAAATGTTCATCAAATCTTCTTTTTTTCTCAAACCGCTGAAACGTTCAACCTCTTTTCCGTTATTAAATACCAGAAATGTAGGAAAAGAATGTACGCCATGACGTATTGCAAGCTCTGCATTATCGTCTGTATTAACTTGTCCTATCCAGACTTTATCCATTTGTTTAAGTTCATCTTCCTGTTTTTTGCAGTAACCGCACCAGGGAGCAAAAAATTCGACAAACTTCAATCCGGTCTTTATCTCATCATTAAAGTTTTCATTTGTTAATTCTTTTAGCATAAAAAATTCCTCCTAAATAAGCTTAGGAGGAATTGATTTAAATTTCATTACCGAACTAGACAGTTCTTTTTATGAGTTTTTCTATATGATGCATAATTTCATTATTATAACCGCTTGAAAGGTTTCTTGGATTTACAATCTTCAGAACTTCTTCCATACTCATCAGTTTATGCGGAAGGCATAGGAATTTTCCTGCAGCAGCACGGATATCTGCAAGCGCCTGTTTTAATGCCTCATTAGGATTAGGAATATCACGTCTGCTTATGTCGATTAGCTTTCCGGATTTTCTGAGTTCTTCAAGCTGTTTAATTTCTTTCTGGCCGTTTTCTTTTGTTTGTCTAACAGCGTCAATTGAACCCATAAGTTTGATGTAGTTTTGCGAATTTTGATACATTATGTCTGCATTATTTTTTAATTCTCTTGCTGCATTGTCCATATTGTTCTTTATATTCTTTTTAGTCCAAAAAGTGTTGTCAAGCTCATATGATGCTATGTTGTAATTGTCAGAAGAACTACGTATTGCAAGGGTTTGCCTATCAAAGTTAGCTTCCAATTCTTTTCTTAATTCTTGTTTTTGTTCTAAAAATTTTCCAAGTTTTTTGTCAAGAACTTTCAAAGAATCTTCCCTGTTCATAGCAGGCATTTCGTCAATTGTTCTACGCATTCTGCCATCGTAAGTTTTATAGTAAGATGTTGTGCCTAGAATATCCCCAGAAGTTTCTGCATAATACCCCTTATTTTTTGTATAGATTTCTTCATTATCAGGAAGCATATTTGCATAAATATCTATACGTTCTTTATTTGCCATTTTTCCGGTATTATTGCTTTCCCAGCTGTACGGCTGGTATTCCATACGCCAATTGCCGTTATTTTGTGCTGATTTGTCTGTAAAAAGACCTTTGAAATTTGTATTTGTATTAATTGCTTGTATCTTCATAATTACTAACCTCTCTTAATTACCTTAATTCCTTGTTTTGCATAGAAGTTTTTCAACTCATCAAAAAGCGGAATAAGTTTAGCCTTGCAATCTTCTATAAAAGATTTCTTTTCTGCAACTTTTCTATCAATACTGGAAACATCTGTTTTTAAAGCTGCAATATATTCTTTCATATTTTTAATAGTTTTTGCACATCCTGCCTGAATTGATTTAAATTCGGCAATTGTATCCTGAAGTTTCTTATGTTCTTCTTTTAATGCTTTTTTAGATTCAGACATTCTGTAAGCTTGGTCTTTTTCACTAGTGATGTTTTTGTATGTTTCCGGGGTGTTCTGGTATTTTCCGTATTCTAAAGTTTTGTCTTGTTTGTTGTGCATTCTTACAGCAGCGGCTCCATACATACTTTGTTCATTTATAGCACCATCGCTGGCAAGCTGGCCTAATTCTTTATAAGGTTTTTCGAGTTTTTCTAAATCAGTAATGTGTTTATCAATATTTACTTTTAAATCCTGCTGAGCTCTTAGTTCTTGTTCTGTATTACTAATACCTGAAAGAATTTTTTCTTTTTTAGTACTTAAGTTTTTTACTTCATCTTCAGCAGTTTCCTTTTTGTATCTTAAATCGCCTGCATTATCGTACATGCGTGTACATTCTGCTGCCTGCCACTGCTGGTATTTTGCATCTGCCTTATCTGCAAAACCTCCCATTTCTCTTCTGTAGTAATATTGTCTAACTTCTTCAAAATCATCACGGTAATTTTTTCTTTGTGTTCCGAAATAATTTTTGCTTACTTCATCGATTTCAGGATAAGCCGGTTCGTTATCATATACGATATAATCAGCTCTTTCCTTTATAGCGTCGGAAATAGGCTCCATCGGGTCTGCGAAATAAGCCTGTGAAGTTTTATTCACATGATAAGCTCCCAGAGTTTGTTCAACACTTGAATTTTTTTGCCACAACTTATTGTTCTTTAATGTGCTTTCATTGTAGTTGTAAGCAAACTGGCCTTTAAAATTTGGTTTAGATAAAGTACTGCTAATTGGTGATATTTTCATTTTAACCTCCTTAATATCGATGCAAAATTTCCTCGTGATGTAAAAAATATATTGGGTATATGTTAGAACAAACATATATTTTTTGCATGTTAATTTTCATAAAAATTTACAAAAGAAAAAAGAAGGCCAGAGCCTTCTTTTTAAATGGTGTCGATAGGGGGAGTCGAACCCCCAAGGATTTCTCCACATGAACCTGAATCATGCGCGTCTACCAATTTCGCCATATCGACATATTATTAAATTTTCAATTGTCGGGTTGGAAGTTAGTTTCACTTAGGCGAAACGGAGCTCTCGCTCCCCTCCATTGGCTTTTTGCAAATCCCTTATATGGATTTATATTCTACGCAAAACGTGACATTTAGTCACCTTTTGCTGTTCGCCAACGGAGTCCTTGCCATATCGACATATTATTATTCTATTACAAAAATATTAAAAAGTTAATATCGGTTCCAGATGAAATTATTACATTTTGCGTTATAATAAGGGCGGTAATAAATGAGGGGTTAATTATGAAAATTGTATACTTTGATGTAGAGAATTATGAAGAAGAATTTTTAAAGGAAAATAATGACGGAAAATATACTTATTTTCTTGAGCAGAATCCACTTAATGATCTTTCTCCTATAAAGAAAGAATACGAGGATGCTGATATAATTTCTGTTTTTACAACTTCAAGAGTTAACAAAAAAGTTCTGGAACAGTTTAAAAATCTTAAATTAATAGCATTGCGTTCGGTAGGGTTTAATCATATTGATACAGATTACTGTAAAGAACACGATATTGCAGTTGTTAATTCTCCGGGGTATGGAAATATTACTGTTGCAGAATTTGCGCTGGCTTTGCTTCTTAATGTTGCCAGAAAAGTTACAGAATCGTATACAGATTATAAAAACGGGTGTGTCAAACCTGAAAATCTTATGGGAACTGAACTATGCGGTAAAACTGTAGGTATTGTTGGGCTTGGAGCTATCGGCTCTGCTTTTGCTAAAATTGCTCACGGTCTTAGCATGAATATTCTCGGATTTGATAAATATGAAAAAGAAGAATTAAAACAAAATTACGGAGTAAAATATACGGATTTTGATACTTTGCTTAAAGAGTCAGATTTTATTTCTATTCACGCTCCGCTTACAAAAGACAATTATCATATGTTTGATGAAGAGAGTTTCAAAAAGATGAAAAAGACTGCGATAATTGTTAATACAGGACGCGGAGAACTTATTGATACAAAAGCGCTGTATGATGCAATCGTGAACAAACAAATTGCAGGTGCAGGGCTTGACGTTCTGGAAAAAGAAGAAACAATAACGGATTTTGATTACATTGTCGGTCTAAACAGACTGGATAAATTTACTCTTGAACAGACAATAATCAATTCTCAGCTCTTCCGTCTGGATAATGTAATCGTTACTCCGCATACTGCTTTTAATTCACGTGAAGCTATTCATAGAATTTTACGTACAACAATGAGCAATATTAACGAGTTTAGCTCTGGAAATATTCAAAATAATGTAATAAAAATATAAAAGGGCTTATTATATAAGCCCAAGACATGTTATTATTTAAGTAATGGTTCAAGAGTGTGCTATATACATAGAGATTTGGACAGATACCGTCCTTAAGGTGTACTCCTCATATTTGTTCTAATTTATCCAGCTAGTGAGCCGTGGAATGTTCTTGAAATGACATCATCCTGTTGTTCTTTAGTAAGCTTTATAAAGTTTACTGCGTAACCGGAAACTCTTACTGTTAATTGCGGATATTTTTCAGGATGTTTTTGAGCATCTAACAAAGTATCTCTGTTAAATACGTTTACATTTAAGTGGTGGCCGCCTTTTTCAACATATCCGTCTAATAAGTTGATTAAATTTTCTTCTTGCTGTGTTGTCATTTTGTTTTATCTCCTTTTATGTATTTCATTCTTTACATTTTTATTATAACCCATGTAAAACGACATTTCTGTTGTTTTAACAACAAAGAAGTAAAATATTATTGGGCTGTTAAAGCAGAGGATGGCTTGTAGTAATACTAAAATCTTGTATTAATTACAATGCCATCCGACAGTATATGATAAGTCTTTTTGTTGACTTTTTCTACAGAAAAAGTCAGAATTTCATAAAATTCATATTATGTTTAACAAGATATGTTTTAAGATCCCGTTTAATTTCTGGTGCCAGAATGTAGAGTACAATAATGTTTGGCACACAGAGAGCAATCATCATTGCATCAGTAATATCAATAACTGATTTAACATTCATAGCAGAACCGATAATAATAAATAAACAGTAAGCAAGGTTAAAGAACAATACTCTTTTCTTGCCTTCTCCGATAAGGAAAGTCCATGCTTTCTGCCCGTAATAAGCCCACGAAATAAGAGTAGAGAGGGCGAACATAACTGCAATTATAGATAAAATAATCGGGAAGAATGGAATAACTGATTGGAAAGCATTAGATGCAAGTTCAATACCAGAAATCTCTTTTGCAGCGTGTGTGCATGCGCCTGAGAAAACTATTGCGAATGAGGTGAACAAGCATAATACACCTGTTAAAAATGTTTCAATCAATGCAACAAAACCTTGTGATACAGGTTCTTTTGTCTGTGCTGTAGCATAAACAATGGCAGCAGCACCTGTCCCGGCTTCATTTGATTGTACAGAACGTCTTAAGCCGATAATAATTGTTCCGAAAATACCTCCGGCTACGGCAGTAGGATGGAATGCTTCTTTTAAAATAAGCATTATTGCGTGAGGAATGTTCATAAAGTTAGCAAAAATAACTATAAGTCCTGAAACAATATAAAGAATACACATTGTAGGTGTAAGAATAGTTGTAACTTTAGCTATGCTCTTGATACCTCCCACAATAACCATACCGATAAGTATTGCTACAACAAGCCCTACAAGCCAGGTATGACCATCTAAAAAGCTGTGGCTTCCTCCTGTAATAAATACAAGCTGGTGAGCAGTCTGGTTAATCTGAATCATATTACCGCCTGTAATACCGCCTCCAATACAAAGTATTGCATAAAGTACTGACAGAGGCTGACCGAGCCAGCGCATTTTCTTTCTGGTCAGTCCGTGTGCAATGTAGTGCATAGGACCGCCTGACACAGAGCCGTCAAGGTTAAATCTTCTATATTTTACTGCGAGAGTGGCTTCAACAAATTTAATAGACATACCGAGCAGTGCACCTGCAAAAATCCAGAATGCAGCACCTGGTCCGCCTATAGAAATAGAAATTGCAACACCTGCTATACTTCCTATTCCGATTGTTCCTGATAATGCTGTAGCTAAAGCTTGAAATGATGAAACTTCACCAAATCCGTCATGATGTTTCTCGGATGGTTTTGCTATTACATCAATTGCGTGTTTAAATCCCCAGATGGAAATTCCTTTAAAATAAAAAGTAAAGAAAAATCCTGCAATGAGTATCCAGAAAATAATTAATGGAACATCGCAGCCGCAAATTTTAATAGGGATGAAGATTAGGTCTGCTACTGCGTCGGACACCGGGGCGATATATTTGTCCATAAAGGCATCAACACCCATTGCCTGAGCCGGTGCAAGCGACATCAGCATTGTAAATAACATCATCATAAATCTCTTCATAAGCATTTCCTTAATTTAACTACATTCGACTAATGAATAATCTCTCGCATTCTCTAATTGTAGCAAAAACATGTCAAGTCATTACAAAATCTTTACATAATAGGGCTTTTGTAACATTTTGTGATAAACTTTCTATAAAAGGGGATATATATGAAAAAATGGGTAAAGGTAACTGCAAGTGCAGTTTTAGGTTCAGCAGCCCTTATGTATGCAGGGTTTCTTTTTGTTCTTCCAAATGTTATTGATTTAAATAAATATAAAACGGAGGTTCAAAATTTAATTAATGAACAAACAAAGTTAAATATAGATTTTCAAAATCCGAAAATTATAACAACTCCATTGCTGGGAGCCGGTGTAAAAGCGGATAATATTACAATTAAGCTGCCGGATGATTCAATTTTATTTTCAGCAGACAGCATTAAAACAAGGATTGCATTGCCCAGCCTGTTTTTATTGACAGTAAAAGTTTCCTGTCTTGATGTAGAAAAACCTTTTATTAATCTTGAGATTAAAAATAACGAAAATTTTAAAATTGTTCAGCTCGTAGAAGATATGCTTAACGAAGGAAAAGAGCAGCGTCTTGAAGAAGGAAAACAAACTGTTCAGGCAGAAGCAGAAGGCCTAAAATTTAATCCGGAATGGATAAGAATAAAAGTCCCTGCTGTAAAGCTTCATAACTACAGGGTTCTGGTTAATGATTTGAAGTCAAAACATTATCTTGACCTTAAAGGTGAAGAACTTGTACTGGGATATTTTAACGGCAAGACTGCAAAAGTTAAAACTTATGCAGAACTATACAGCGACGAGAATAAAAACATTACTGCAAATGTTAATCTTAATACATTTTTGCCTGAATTTGGAACAAAACTCGATAAAGAGGACGATCCGGCAGAGAGAGTCGATATTCCTTTTGTAAACCCTGTTACAATGTATAGAAACTATGATTTGAAAGCTAATCTTGATACAAAATTAAGGATAAGAAATCACGGTAATCAATTATCTTCATTCGGGCATTTTAATATTGACGGTATAACATTAAAAGTTGCGGACTTAGAGCTTCCGGAAAGTTATCTTCATGCAGACACTTTTGGCAGCAGTGTTAACCTCGAAACAAATATTTATCCGGTAAAAGATCAGTATATTAATTTGGCCGGAAATTTAAATTACGGAAAACATCCGAAAGTTGATATGTCTATAAAGACAGGCACAATAAAATTTAATGACCTTCTAATTCTATCAAAAGCATTTCTTGATTCTCTGCACATTAAAAATGAACTTGCGGGTTTCAGGGCAGAGGGATACTTAAATGCAGACTGCCGTATAAAAACGAATTTTAAGAAACTTAATTCTTTCGGTTCAATTCTTGTAAGCAACGGCGGCGTGAATGTTCGAAATCTTGGCAGAGTTTTATCTAAAGGTAATATAAATATTAAACTTGATAATAATATTCTGGATGTTAGAAATTCAAGTATCTTAATCGGCGGATCTCCGCTTTATATAGACGGGAAGATTGATGAAAAATCTGTTGCAGATATTAACATAAGTGCTGATAAACTTCCTCTTGCAACCCTGTTTAACGCATTTGCACCGGAAGATATGAGAAAGAATTACAATTTCAAATCAGGAAATGCAACACTTAAACTTAATATTACAGGAAAACTTAAAGATGCAGCAGCCGGCCTGAAATTCGGCCTCGATAATCTTAGTGTTTCTGATAAAAGCATGAGTGTTTATAACGAAAAATTAACCGGTGATTTTTTAATAAAAGCAAAAGAACTCTCAGGTAAAATTAATAATGATAACTTTAGAGTTTATCTGCCTTCTACAGCTTCAAAAATCGCTGTCCCAAAACTTAACATAGAAGTTGCAGATAATAACATTACAATAAAAGAAAACTCTATTCTGTTTAATGATAAATCGAGTTTGAAATATTCCGGAGGAATAGTTGATTATAACAAATTAAAATCTATTAATTTTAATACTAACGGTTCAATAAATACAGACGATTTAATTAAACTGATAGGGAGAGAGTTCAAACCTTTTATTCACTCTCAAGGCTCTATTCCTGTAAAACTTACATTTGACGGAGATAGACAGAAACAAACACTTTTTGCGCAGGCAATGTGCGACAAGGAAAATTTCCTTACGCCTGTAGATTTTAAAAATACAGCAGGTCTGACAACAACTATTCAGTCAGTTGTCGATTTCAAACCCGGAAGAATAAAGATTAAAAAAACAGGTCTGTTTAAACGAACGGTTAACGTGGATGAAGATGGCAACGAAATTGTAAAATTGGATGAGATTTTCGGTATTGACGGAACAATTGCAGGTGACAGAATTAATCTTATAAAGATAACTATGCCTAAGGCTATGAGTGGTAATATTTATGCCTTTCCGCAGTCAGAATTCGGCCTCAAAGGACGTGCATTTGTATTCGGCGAATTGAAATCACCTAGATTAAGAGGCGGATATGAAGTTACAAATCTTTCAATACCTGAACTGCTTCTTACCTTGAAACAGGCCGATTTGGATTTTAAAGGACACAGTGCAGATTTTGCTGTAAGAGATTTGATGCTCAATGGCTCTGATATGCAGATTAACGGAACCTTTAGCACTCTGCCGTCGACAGATTTTGAAATATCAAAGCTTGATGTATCTTCAAAATATCTGAATGTTGATAAAGTTATGAATGTCAGTGAGAGGGCTTTAAAATATGCACCAAAAACTCCTGCTAAAACTTCTGCAAGCTCGCAGCCTGCTGATATTCCTGTAATTATTTACAATGGTTCAATTAACTTTGCAAGAATTGTTACTGGAAATATTGATATCAGAAACACTCAGGCAGGTATTTCACTTGCTAATAATATATTTAATATAAGAAATCTTAGAACCAGGGCTTTTAACGGAAGAGTCAGAGGAAATATTTCTATGAACCTGATTTCGTCATTATTAAATATAAGACTTCGCGGAAACGGTGTAAACGTTGAAAAGGCGCTGCTTGATGCTGCCGGCATGAAAGATACACTTTCAGGTACAGCTTCTTTTGATACAGATATTTCTCTTAAAGGTGCAACGTACGAAGAGCAGATGAGAAGTCTTAAAGGGGATGTTAATTTTGATGTTAGAAACGGACAATTCGGGCCTTTTGGCAAGCTTGAAAACCTGATTATTGCAGAAAATATAAGAGAATCCCAGCTTTTCCAAACCGCACTGGGCGGAGTAATAAGCGGACTTACAACAATCGATACAACTCACTTTGCGGAGCTAAAGGGCACTTTGAGTTTTAATGACGGTATTTGTAATCTTAATCCTATAACATCTCTGGGTAATATTTTGAGTTTACATATTGCAGGCGAATTTGATTTGCTGAGAAATTATGCTGATATGAAAGTCCGTGCAAGAATGGCCTCTCTGGTTTCTAACCTCCTTGGCCCAATCGGCGCAATTAATCCGGCAAATCTTATTAACAGTGCTGCGAGCTTAAATATTGTTACAGCAAAAGCATTCTCTATTTTCTGCGAAATGATTCCGGAAGATGATATGAGTGCAATACCGAGTTTTTCAAACAAATATGTTGATAACGCTGCAACAAAATTCCAGCTTGTAGTGAGAGGAGATGCTGCAAAACCGCTTACGCTTGTCAAATCGTTCAAGTGGCTTGCAACCGAAACAGAATACCAGAATGCAGTTGAATACGTAAACTCAATTCCGGAACCTGTTGAAGGAAGCGAAGCTGCTACAATCGAAGAACTTGTGCAGGAAGTTGATGCTGAAAAGAAAACATTAAGATACAAGGTTAAAAATATGTTTAAGAGGGATAAGGATGCTGAAAAAACTGACAGGTAAAGCACTTATACATACAATATTAATAATAACGTCGCTGCTGTCGATATTTCCTTTTATATGGCTAACCTCGACCTCACTTAAAGGTCTTGGTGAAGATATCTTTGCTTACCCTCCGCATTTAATCCCATCTGATTTTACTTGGGCTAACTATGTTGATGTATGGCACAGGGTTAATTTTATGGGATATTTCTGGAATAGTGTAATTGTTGCAGCGCTTACAGTTATACTAAATCTGGTTCTATCATCGCTTGCTGCCTATCCTCTTGCAAGGATGAGTTTCAAGGGGAAAAAGTTTTTTTTCTTTGCAATTCTTGCAACAATTATGATACCTTTTCAAGCAATAATGCTTCCTGTTTATATAATTACGTTGAAATTACATCTTATAGACAGTGTGAATAATGTTATGGGATATATCGGCCTTGTAATGCCTTTTGCTGTAAGCGCATTCGGAATTTTTCTTATGCGTCAGGCATTTATTAAAGTTCCGAAAGAAGTTGAGGAAGCTGCAATCGTTGACGGCTGCAATGTCTTTCAGATGTTTACAAAAGTTGTAATCCCGATGGTTAAGCCTACTCTTGCGGTGCTTGCGGTATTTACGTTTATCGGTTCGTGGGGGGAATTTCTCTGGCCGAGTATTATGCTGACAAAAGATGCTATGTACACACTTCCGGTGGGGATTAATAACCTGCAGGGAATGTTCTCTTCTAACTGGAGATTTATTGCAGCAGGTTCAATAATTTCTACAATTCCGATAATAGTGTTTTTTCTGATGATGCAAAGATATTTTATATCAGGAGAAAATGACGGAGCTGTAAAGGGCTGACTTTTTCTTAGTATCATATAAGCTCCTTTTAATCTTATTGTAGTATAAGAGGCTGATTGGGTGATAAATATTTTGTATACAATATAGCCAGAGCTCTAGATGTATCAATTGACAAGCTTGTGGCAGAAGTTAATTAAGCTTCACTTTCAGCGGGAAGCTGATTTTTAGGGATATATTCTTCAATTTCTTCCTGCGGGAGGTTAATCGGCAGTCTGAAACCAAATGTTGAACCTTCTCCTTCTTTAGAGTTTACAAAAACCTGACCGTGGTGGTGTTTTTCAACAGTAACTTTTACAAGGTGCAGGCCAAGCCCTGTACCTTTAACAGTGTGGGTTGCATTTTCGCATCTGTAAAATCTGTCAAAGACTTTCTTCTGGTCTTTATCAGGAATACCAGGCCCCTGATCTTCAACGCTTACTTCAACATATTCACCATCACGTGAGCGTTCTACGCGAACCTTTATCCTCTTGCCATCAGGAGAATATTTTATTGCGTTCGATAAAATGTTCATAAACGCACGTGAAATGCTGTCTATATTTACAAATATCTGAGGTAAATCCGGTTCTTTCATAATAGAAATTGTTAAATCGTGCTCTTTTGCGAGTACCTGAACCTGATTTACGGCATCTTCCACAATCTCTATTATATCTGTCTTAGTTTTTTCAAGTTTAACATTCTGTGCTTCATAGCGTGAAAAATCAAGAATATCATTAACCATTCTGTTAAGTCTTATAATTTCCTGATTCATAACGCCTATAAATTCTCTCTGGGTATTGAAATCAAAGTCATTGCCATAACTGTAAAGTGTATCAATATAGCTTCTTAAGACCGTAACAGGGGTTCTGAGTTCATGAGAAACGTTTGAAATAAAGTTAGATCTGAGCTGGTCCATCTCAACATCTTTTGTAACATCAATGAGTACAATAATATATCCGACATATGAGTTTGAGCGTGTAAACATCGGAGAAATCAGGCATTTCAGAATTCTTCTGTCAATTTCAATATTGAAAGGTATCGGAGCACCGTCATCATCAAGCGGGGTATCTTTGAACTGTGTAATTTTATCTGCAAAACAGAATTCTCCGCTTGAGTCGCAGAACTGCTGAATTTGTGTATGCAAAATATCTTCTTCTTCGACTTCCAAAAGTCTTTTTGCGTAGTTGTTAACCATAATAACTTTATCGTGGTTATCGCATACAACTACACCGTTAACAATACTCATCAATACTGATTCAAGTTTGTTGCGTTCAAATGTCAGACTTTCAATTGTTTGTTCGTTGTATCTGCTCAGGCGTTCCGACATGTCGTTGAATGCGCTGTATAGTTCTTTAACTTCACTGTCGACATCTTTATCATCAATCATATAGCCAAATTCGCCGGTAGAAATTTTCTTAACACCTTGATGAAGTTTTCGGAGTTCTCTTGTGATTATTGAGGAGTTCATATAAATGATTCCGACAATTACAAGCCATGCAAGAATGAAAACAACAGCAAGAGATGTTTTGGAGGTTGCTGATACTCTGTCAATAATACTTCCGCTGAGCCCGACCGTAACAGACCCTACATTAACAGAATTTCCGAGATTTTTAACAACCATCGGAGAGCTGACTGTAATTCTGGCTTTTTCTGCCTGATCAGGATAATCATCTTTGCTGGAATAGATTATTTTTGACTTGTTGTCTTTAAATATAATAAAAGCTATATCATCGTTACTGTTAAGCACTGATACGGAATTAGCTCTGAGGGCATCGTATTTTGCGAGTTCAGGAACTTCTTTTGTGACTTCAACTCCTTCAATTGCAAGGGTTTTGGATAAAACTTGCGCAAAATTTTTATAAGCGCTGTTCATATTCTGGGTAATGCTGTATGTTGCAAATCCGGCTGCTAAAAGGATAAAAGCAGTGCTGACTCCCAGACCTGCCAGTATTAATCTGGTCTGAGCCGTCATCCCCTTCTTAGCCTTTTTCTCCGGTTTCTTTATTTCAGCGCTCGTTTCCATACCGAAATTATATCATGTAAACTGCAAAACTACAAAATAATTTGAGATGATAAAAGGACCTTAATCGTCGAATTACAAGTTTGATGTATAATATAATCGGAGGTAAAAAGAAAATGGGTATAAAATCTTGGACAGATTATTTTTTGGATTTGGCGAAGACTTGCTCATCCCGTTCAAATTGTCTTAGGGCACAGGTTGGAGCGGTTATTGTCGGGGTAGATAAAAAGATAAAAGCTACCGGCTATAATGGCACTCCTTCCGGCGTGGAATCTTGCTATGAACGCGGCGAATGCTACCGTATTAAAAATAATATCCCGTCTGGAACCTGTTATGAAACCTGCCGTTCTATACACGCTGAGCAGAATGCTATTATTCAGGCCGGTCAGGATAGGTGTATGGGTGCTTCAATGTATATTTACGGACATAATTTTATCTGTATTTTGTGCAAAAGATTTATTGTTCAGTCCGGAATTGTAGATGTGTATCTCAAAAAAGATGATAACTCTCCGATTATTCACGTGTCTGTTGATGATATAAAACGTGAGCTTGACAATCCGGGGGTAGGGGTAAATGAAATTGTGAAGTCTTGACAAACCAACTACTCCGCCGGATGAAAAGGGGTAAATTAACTTGTTATTGTCTTCCGGCCGATTATCTACGTACGTAGTACTTGACTAAAAATCATGTTTTGGATAGCATGAACACATCATAAGTAAAATTAGCTGAAAAGGGAATAGAACAATGAGACGTACACTAGAAGGAACAAAGATTAAAAGACAGCACGTAAGCGGTTTTAGAGCTAGAATGGCAACTCCAGGCGGTCAGGAAGTTTTGAACAGAAGACGTGCTAAAGGCAGACATCAAATTGCTGTTACTGGCAGCAAACGTGCTTAGTCGTTTTTAACAAAGTTTTTTAAAGGCGGGTGACTTTTTAAGTCACCCGCCTTCTTTCATTTACCCTTTTTCATCCAGTGGAATAGTTGGTTTGTCAAGACTTCACAATTTCATTTACCCCTTTTCATCCAGTGGAATAGTTATTTCGTCAGGCCTCCAAACTTCATTTACCCCTTTGCCCCGCCGCAGCAGTTTTTGAATTTCTTTCCGCTTCCGCACGGACAAGGGTCGTTTCGTCCAACTTTCTCCGTAATAACAGGTGCTGCCGGTTTTGGTTCTGAAATATATTCAAATATTTCTGAGAACGCTTTTGAGCAGAACAGAATTGTTGCGGACGAATAAATCTTATTATTAAGATATTCTGATTTGTACATTTTTATCAGTTCTTCGTAATTGTAATTTGTACCCATAATTTCGTTGATAACTTCCATAAAGTTAGGGTATTTTGTCGAAACTCTGTCAAGAATTGTATTCGGGATTGAATCATTTGTTAAAAAGTATTCAACACAGGCTTTTGCATTTTCAACAGAATTTTTGTTTTCAAAAACTTTGCAGAAAGTTTCAAAGAAAGGTATTGCATAAAGTCCGTTTTTCTCATCAAAAATTACTGCAACGTCGTACGTTTCGTTGTGGGATGCAAAACCGCCCATTGAATTTTCTAAGAAATTAGAGTAATTATTATCCAGTTCTTTTACGTGGAAGAATTTGAATTCGCTGATATCACAGCCTTTATCTGACAAATCTACATCTTCGCCTTCATTAAAAGCTCCTATTATGTCATCGGCATGCTTATTGGTTGTAAGAATTATATCTTTATCAAAAGTTTTGATAAATTTCTGGTACATTTCAGCGACTGCAGCTTTAATCTCTTCTTCTTTCTCCGGATTATCAAGGTATAAAAGTCTTGGAGTGTGTACAAGCTTCATGACTGCATACCGGCATGCTTCTTCTTTTTGCGAGTGAGAAAGAACGCTTGAAATTTCAATCAGATAATACTCTCCATCGAGTTCAAATATCCTTGCAGCAATGTATTGTCCTGCATAAATCCCGCGGAAGCTTGTCATTTTAGTTAAGGAGAGAACTTTATATGTTTTTTCATTTATTAAATTATAGAGCTCGAATCCGTTTTTCAGTATTTTCTTTATCTCAAAAATTGAGGCCTGAGCCTTTATAAAGCTTTCTACGGCAGGAGATGAACCTTTTTCTTCTCTAAACATTTCTAAAATAGATTTGTTGTCAATTCTGCGTTCAAAAATGTATGGCAGAAAGATTTTTTCCATCTGATTTAGTGAAATATTTCTTGCCCCTAGCGTTGCAAGATATTCATCAAAGTCAGTTTTTACCTTTTCATTAGTCTGTGTAAAATCAAAAATTTCTTTAATAATGTCATTAATTTCGTTAATTTTTTCAATAACAGTCATTACCTTCTCCTCTTGAAGCCTCTCTTTGATAAGAATAACTTAAGCATGGCATATAATCAATAATTCTATCGGGGGAGTATTAAATATTAAGTATTGTAAAGGGTGTAAACCGTTAATTTTCAATAGTTAGTATAACTTTTCTACAACTAAAGTATAAAATTTTAAAAAAACATTAAAGTTTTTGAAAATTATGCCGTTATATAAAATATACAAGTAAGTAGGTAGCTTGATGAAAGAGGCAGACCTGTAGTACCTGAATAAACTTGTATTATAACAAATGTCTGCCGACCAATGGTTACGTACGTAGTACACAAGGAAGGAAAATTATGACAGATAAAGAAGAAATGGGTGCATCACTTTTCAGTCGCTCTCTTGATTTAATGGAAGATGATCCTCTTGAGGAGATTTTTGCACTTAACATTGGCGACTTTATATCTGAATATTTAATTTCCGAGGATTTGGCTAATAAAATCGGGAAAGATGTCAAGGATAAGACAACAAGACTTAAATCACAGCTTAAAGAATTAATATCAATCTATTCTCTTGATAATACACTTTGTGTTTTAGGTTTCAACTCTCAGGATGAGTATGTAGTTTATAATTCGATAGCCAAAACTCTTACGCAGATACTTGATGTAGATGCCTGTCATATCTATCTTACCGGTGAATTTACCAAGGGTTTGACCTTTGAAAATAAGCTTTTAGGGCTTGTTGGTTCTTCAATTGATTTTGATGAAGATATTTATGCGAAAAAATTAGGATATTCTTCTGACGATAAATCAATTGTGGTAAAATCATTCAATACTCTTGAAAAAGTGCAGATTAAAGATGTTTCTAAGATTGATAATTTTATTCCTAAGTATGAGCTTAAGGAATATGATGTGAAATCTATTGCGGTTGTTCCAATGCATAATAATGCACATGTTGTCGGGGTAATTGTAATAGAAAATTATAAAGAAAAGATGATAAAGCGTGCTTATATGAATCTTCTTGAAACTATCGGCCGGCTTTTTGGAACATCAATGCACCTTCAGAAGACCATTGAAGAAACAGAAGCTTTGATTAATGAAGATACTGTATTTGCAGAAGAACTCCAGCACAAAAGAGCTGAGCTTACAGCTTTGATAGGCGATTTGGGAATACAGCAGCAGGCATTTGTTGAAAAACTTGCAAAAGCAGTTGATGAAAAAGGTCAGTACAAAGTTGCTCATTCACAGAACACTGCTGATTTATCAAAGAAGTTATGCAGGCAGCTTAATTTGAATGAAAAGACAACGGATTTGATTTACTATGCAGGTTTATTGCAGAATATCGGTAAGATTACTCTTCCGGAATCCTTGTTTGCAAATAAGGGCAAACTTTCCAAGGAAGAATGGGAAAAACTTCAAAACCATCCAAATGTTGGTGTAAATCTGTTGATGAACATAAACTTCTTATCAGAGGTTATTCCATATATTCACTATCATAAAGAACGCTGGGACGGCAGAGGCGAGCCTGAGGGCTTGAAGGGTAATTCTATCCCGTTTGGTTCAAGAATTATTGCGGTTGCAGATGCATATACAGCAATGACATCAGACCGTTCGTACCGTGATGCAATGCCAAAAGACCAAGCGCTTGCAATTATAAAAGAAGAGGCTGGCGTTAAATGGGATCCGGCTGTGGTAAACGCTCTGTATGAAGTTATAGCATGACAGGTTTAGAATTTTCCATTCCAGCATTTGCGCAGTAAGTCAGAAAGCGGGTTAGTTTCTGTATCCGTGAATGGCAGCAGGAAGAAATGATGTTTCCTGTATGGACTCTTAGAAATAAAATTCTGTTCTATTGTAAGTTTATTCTTATTCACATTTTCAATAAATCTTTTTGACAAATCGCAGGCTACTGCTTCAAACGGGTTTACGGACGCATATTCACAAATTGTATTAAGAAGCTTCTCATTTTTCTCTCTAAAGCACCTTATATTAGCAGGGTTTAATGTTTTTTTAATTGTTTTAACTGTTTTATCTTCCCCGAGTCTTTTTATTAAATTTTCTTCGTGTATAGCGTGTGCAAATTCGTGAAAGAATATTTCCATAAAAAAGTCTGTGGCAGATATTTTGTCATCGTAATTTGCATCTGCTGTTAAATCTATTCTGTCCCAGTATTCGTTTCCGCCAGAATAATTAAAACCTTTAAATTCATTGAAGAAAATTGTTTTTTCGGGAAAAATAGTCTTATTTTTTAAATGTAATTGACATGGAGCGAAGTTGGTAACTCCTGCAGACTGCTGGTTTGAAACATTAAGCAAGTGAAAGTCTTCGACAAATATTCCTTTAGGCAGCCCGAGCCGCAAGTTGTATTCTTTGTTCAAGGTTTTTATAATTTCTAAACATTTGAGAGAACACCACGCTATTAATTTATTTTCTTTGAAGTCATTAGGTATGCCGTTTTTCGATATATAGTCTGAAATCTGTTTGACGTTTGAGGAAGCGATTTCACTCCTTATCTGTTTAGTAAGTCCTGCTTGAAAATTGATATTATTTTTTTGTATTTTCATATTTTAAAGAAAAACTGTAAATATATTTTTTGCTAACAATGTAAATATTTGTAAAATTTATTATGAATAAAAGCAAATATCTATTTTATATGTTTTCAAAAATTAGAAAGTGTAGGTTTCAGTGATTAGTAGGATAAATCTCAACAGAACAAATGACATGTATTTTCAATTTTCCCAGGGTAAGCGTGATGAGTTAAGGGTACCAATACCTTTAAGAGAAATTGAATTGCCAGGGTACAATGTCAGTGGTGCGATATTGGCTCGAAATAATATCACATTCCGAAATCTAGCAACACCAATTGAGGTAACTGATAAATATAACAAAAAAATTGAAGGCAAAGACCATTTGGATTTACCGAATATCCATGTTTACGAATATCCAGATACGAATCTAAAAGTGTTTATCTGCGAAAATGACAATTCAAATGATGATAAAGATAGAATTTTAATGAAATCCAACAAAGTATGTTAGAGTAGAACATATAAAAGGAGAACATTAAAATTTGAGATGGTCTCAATAACTCTACTCGTTATTTTTTGTCGCATTAAATATGTTAATTAGGAGTGTTTGAATTTCTTCTTCATGTTTATTATAAAATTCTCTGTTTGCAGAAAGAGCAACATGAATATCTGAATTTTTTAGGATATTATCACTATACTCTTGGACATCATTGAATGAAATATCTTTTATTAATTTTTCATATTCTTCCTGTGTAGTATTTGCTGGAGTGTCCGAATAATCAAATCCCGTGTCGACTTTTAAGTTATAAAGTCTATACCCTATAGGTGCAAGATTTAAGGCATTGTCGATGTAACGTTTTTGGATTTTTGGTGCCACAAATTGTTTATTTATCATATCTAATGTTTTAATAAAATCTTTTTCCGTACAATATATGTCAAATTTACGCTTATAATCTTTGACGCAAGACCCATTATCTTTAATTTCTGGATTTCTTTGCAGCCAATCATGCATTTGGTCATGAAATGCGATTTCGTAAACGGTACAAAGTCCTGATTTTGCTTGAAAATTATTATTTTTAAGTATTTGTACACTTATTCTTGGCAAAACAGGTTCGTCTGTTAATATTAAATTAATATCATTTAACTGTTTTGCTTTAAAATTAGGAGAAGTGTAAGCATATGTTTTTGCCGCAATAGAATATTGTTTAGAGAAATCTTGCACAAAGGTGTTTTGTGGGATATTGCTTTCATATAATTTTTTAGGTTTGTACTTATTGTCATGGTTATAAAATAAGTTGATTGATGAAATGCTTCGCATTGCTTGCCTCCATCATTATTATAACTTGACATTGTCTTATTCTCTATAATTTTGAACGAAATTGTTACACTGTAAAAAATGTATATATTTTATAAATGCAATATGAGTAAATGTTGTATATAACATTTAAATTTGTAAAGATATTGTGTTTTTTATTATAAAATTTTGTTTTTATACTACAATAGGTGTTATAAATATTATTAGGATGTTTAATATGAAAATAAATTTTAACTGTTTAAAACTTACGAAAAATATCACAAAGAAGAATATGATATCTAATGTATCCAAACAAATGATTAAAAGAAATACCAATAACAAAGTTTTACCATTGG
Source organism: Candidatus Gastranaerophilales bacterium (assembly GCA_900552525.1). Lineage (GTDB taxonomy): Bacteria > Cyanobacteriota > Vampirovibrionia > Gastranaerophilales > Gastranaerophilaceae > CAG-196. The sequence continues at coordinate 32,473 of UNSK01000014.1, forward strand.
TAACTTTCCCTTTAGTAGCATACTATATAGGGGATTCAAAAGATAAGGCTCTTGAACGTTTGATTAAAAAAATGGAAGATGCTGGTGTTGACATTCCCTCAAATTATAAACCAGATCCAAATACAAATTCAGGTTTAGATTTTGTTTCTCAAGGTAAATTTAGGTCTGCAATTAATGACGCAGCAAAAAATGGAACAATAGATTCTTCAGAGAAACAAGATTTGCTTCATAGTGTTGCATTTACCGGAAAAGATGACTCTGATTATAGTGTATATGATGGCAATAATGATGATGGCTGTTGCGATTGTGATTCCGATGATGATTGTTGTGACAGCGATTCTGGCTGTGATTCCGACGATGACTGCTGTGACAGTGATTCTGATTGCGATTCGGGAGATGCTGCTGTATCTTCATGCTAAGTCTGGTGAAAGATTATGAAAATTAATACAAATAGTATTCCTTATAAGGCTCGTATAATGATAATGCCACAAGGTACAACCAAAGAGGCTAGGCAGAACTTATCAGAAAGCGTAAAAGTTTTAAATAAACATAGAAAGCAATCTTTTCTGAGTAAATTAATGACTTGTATAATTAGACCACGTCTGAAATCAGTATTAAAAGACCCATCTTAAAATGAAAATATCACCTGTCACAAATAATACTTGCAACTACATGCAAAATAACTATACCTTGATTCCTTTCAGTGGCAATGTTTCCATTCCTCAAAAAAAAATATTTGTGGAAGCTGAGCGTCTGTTTAATATTTGTGCTATTTTGAAAAGAAAATTATCTAATAAAATAAAAAATAGTGGAAATCAAGAGAAAATTTTAGCGTTTTATAACAAGTTTATAAAGGTTTCTGATAGTTCTTATGCATATATGCGTTTTTTTCATAATTTCGCTAGAAAATTTGCTAAAAACAGAGAAGTTGAAATTAATCTGGAAAGTAACAGACTTCTAGATATTGCAAAATCAGACGAAGCGTATATTTTTATTATGAATCACAGTAATGGAAAACAAGACCCTGCAATGATGGGGGTGCTTGGAACGTTACTAAGCGGAGCATATATAAATCTGGGCAAAGCGAAAACGGCACCTCGGGCTAAAATTATAGCTAATGAGGATATTTTGAAGTCGATGAATAAGTTTCAAAGAGCGATTTATGAAAAATTTGGTGCATTTGGAATAAATGCAAATTTGTTTGATGCAGGAAAGGGAAAAAACTCAGAAAAAATACATCAATTAATAGATAATTTCTGTAAAAATAAAAACCACATATTTATTTTTCCGGAAGGCAAGATGGGAATGTTTAAAGATTTAGATTTAATAGAAAAATTTCAACCCGGAGTTGGCGGTATGGTAAGAAGTGCTGTTATTGATAAGAAACAAGTCAAAGTAATTCCTGTTGGATTTGCATACAATAATAAGACTAAAAGTTTTTTAGGCAGCATATATATAGGAAAACCTGTTTGTTTCAAATCTGAGAATAATGAAATTTTTGTAAATCAGGCAAATATTGAATTTGACTTGGCTAAAGACAGTTATAAAAAATTTTGGAATTATAAACAAAAAGCTATAGATGAATTTAAGCCTATTTTACACAAAAATATACCGGTACTGGGACGTGAGCAGAGTTTATATATCGCGGGTATTTTATGTGAAAACTTGAGAATTTGTATTGAAAAAGCAAAACGACAATTACCACAGCATCCAATGAATATAGATAACATTATAAAAATTTAACATTAATGTCATCTTGTCTAAGCTGTTTTATTGAGTGCATTATAGACTTCCGGTGCGATTAAGCCATTAGTGACATCTTCTTGGATTACAGCCAGAGCCTCATCTCTTGTCATTGCGTCTTTGTAACTTCTTTTTTCTCTCAGCGCTGAATACTTATCTGCGGTTGCTAAAATTTGTGAAGAAATATCAGGCTTAAAATCATTTGTAATCTCAGGATAACCATTCCCGTCAGGCGTCTGATGATGATATTTCACAAGGTTAAGTACATTTTCGTTTACACCCTGCTCTTTAAGAAGTTCGTATCCAAGCTCTGAATGAAGCTTCATAATTTCTTTTTCTTTGTCGGTTAATTTTCCATTTTTGTTTAATATTTTATCCGGAATAAGAACTTTGCCAAAATCATGCAGCATTGCTGCCTGCTGCAAATCCATAAGGTTTACTTCTGATTTTAAATTTTGCGGAAGTGCGGAATATATTTTTGCCGCAGTAACACGTGTATCCATAAGGTGGCCGTGTTTAAGTTTTTCAAGTTCACGAATATTCACATCCAGCCTGATATGATTACTTTTAAGAAGTTCCATAATTCTTGGATTTGACTTTGCAATCTGAGTGAGGGTATTTTTGTCTAAAAAATTATCATACAGAGGATTGGTACTGAAAGAGTCTTTCTTCGGCGCCAATGTTCCTGCATAATTTTCAGCTGCTCTGAATTGAATATTAGGAATATTTATTTTGTTTAATATTGGGGTATTATATACAAAATTCATCAATCTACATTCACACTAAATCACACTATAGTCATGTAAAGTATTTTTTTAATGATGAATTGCCCATGTGGCTAGGTTGCTTAATAAAACGTTACAATTAATCAGCCTCTCCAAATATATCTGTTATTTTCCGGCTCTATACATTGAAATCCATTTTTGACATAGAAATCACTCGTTTTCCCTAATCTGGAAGTAAGTGTGATTGCCTTATCTTTATAAACCAGTTTCAGCATATCAAGAATTCTTGTACCTATTTTTTTTAAAGGTTTTTCAGGGTATGAATAGATTATTGACGGGTCAACTTGCAGATATTCTAACTCAACAGAATGTTTATTTGTTTCAGTAACTTCTGCAAGGCCTAAAATTTCTGTATCGTTTAAATCGTGCAGGCCGTCTTTTTGTTTCGTAAGTGCGTAAACCTTTTTATTAGCAAATTTCGGGTCTTTTGCGAAAATTCGGTTTGCACAGTATGCAATATTTGAAGCATAGAATTCGTCCGGCCAGTATTTAGCAGCCATGGCAACAGCCCAAACATCCGAAAAGTTATCAGGTTCCAGCTCAACGAAGGAAACCTTTTTGGACGCGTAAGTACCGGTCTTTGTATCAAATTTTTGTATTTGGGCAGATTTTATGAATTTTGCACCAAAGCTTGTAGTATTATTACGGGGTATCCTCATAATAATATTATATAATGAAAAAACTAAATTACTTTTAAAACTTCGTAAATATTCATTTTGTGAGATTTACCCCTGATTTCTACATCAGAAATTTTTATCACATCAATAAAACTTTTAGTTGCTGCATAAGTCGAACTGCTTATTAGCATTTTTGTTTTATAAACTTTATTATAACTCTCAAGCCTGCTTGCAAGGTTTACCGTATCACCAATAACAGTGTATTCCATTCTGTTAACAGATCCGATATTGCCGACAAATACTTCACCGGTATTTATTCCTATGCCGATTTCAATTTTTGGTTTTCCTTCTGCAGCCCATTTTTTTTGCAGCTCTTTAACTTTCTGGAGCATTTCATAACCGCATCTTACTGCGTTAGATGCATGGTTTTTGTCCTGAATCGGCTCTCCAAAAATTGCCATTACGGCATCGCCTATAAATTTGTTGATAATTCCGTTGTATTTTGTGATTATCGGCTCCATTTCAGTAAAATATTCATTTAATATTTCTGAAACCTGCTGGGCTGACATTGTTTCAGACATAGATGTAAATCCTCTGATATCTGCAAAAAGAACTGTAACTGTTGCTTTTTTCCCGCCGAGTCCGAGGTTATCAATATTCATAATTACGCGCTTCATAACGTCTTCGGACATATATTTGCCCATGGCAGATTTAACTTTTTCCTTGCTTCTGTTTTCCAGAACAAATTTATGGGTATAGGCAATAAGCATAGTGACAATAAACATTACTACAGGCGTAATTACATTAATTACTGTTCCAAAATAGAAGCATATATAAGTAATAACCAGATATGCTGCTATAATTGCAATAGAAGATGTTATTGATTTGAATAAATCATACATCCTTATTATTCCATATACAATAAGCATTCCGAGGAATGTTATTAAAAGGTTTATACCGGCTGGAATGACGTTTAGAAAATCATTATGTATTATATTATCTATTGCAGTTGCCTGAATATCTACTCCGGGGTGATTTGAAACAATAGGAGTGTTTTTGTTGTCGTTTAAACCTGTTCCGGCCGGTACGTTTGCACCGATAACTATAACTTTGCCGTCAAAAACAGAGGGGTCAACAACAGGCTTTTTGCCTTGTTTAATATTGTCGTAAGAATCCATTATGTCTACTGCTGAAATCTTTGGATGAGAATAACCGCTTTTTGCAAGTTTATAGAATTTTAGCGGAACGATGGATTGATACGGCGTTGTTTTTTGTTTAATTCTGTAGTTAAGCTGCGGAAAGGTGATTGAGTTGTTTGTAAGAACCATTTCAGGGTTTTTATTCATCATTAAGAAGGCTTTCATTGCTACAGAAGGATAGATTTTTCCATTGTATTTGAGAAAATATTCGTGATTTCTAAAAACCTGATCAATTGCGTATGAAGATATATTGCCATTAATAAATCCCGGAAGCATTGATACAGAGCCGGCATTCTTAACAACATCAAAGTAAGGTTTCGGGAAAGGCATTATACTTGAATAAAAATAAGGCATTGAGGTTGTTTTATCTTCTGCTCTGGCCGAAAACTTAATAAAAGCCTTATCATAAATTTCTCCAAAATCTTTGTCTGCCCACGGTTTTACTGAAGGCATGAAACCAACAACAACATTGTTAAATTTGCTCAATGTATTAAAGAATTTTTTGTCTGAGTCCGGATTATCCGTATCAAGTGTCGCAATGATTGAGTCGTGAACAATGATTTTCGGATGCGCGTAGTTTAAAAAGAATTCATAAATCTTGCAGTTTAATTCTCTTTTCCACGGCCATCTGTATTTTTCAACGGTTTTTGTATCGATTACAACAAGTATGATATCGCCGCTTCCGTAAATTTGCTTGTGATGGAAAGGGAGCTTTTCTGTAAGCGCGTGCTTAGTCATAAAGTCATAAGCTTTAGGTTCTACAAAATTATAAGTGACGAAGTAGACAAAAATTAATCCAAGAAGGATAATGATACTAAAGAGAAAAAATTTAATTCTTTTCAATGCAGACATACGACCTTTTCCATAAGCTTGACTTACCTGTTCATGATATAATAAATTGATAGAAAAGGATACATACAAATGAGTGAGAATTATTTAGAGATAATAAAACAGGATAAAGTCTATCCGATAATAAGATGCAAGGAGCCGGAACAGGCTGTAGAGATTTCTAAGGCTCTGGTAGAAGGCGGTATAAGAGTTTTGGAAATAAATGTTGAAAACCCTTCATTATACGGGGCTATATCGGAGGTTTCTAAATTTGCGAATGTATGTGCAGGAGGAATTATTACTTCTTTACAGGCAGATGCAGCTTTTGCAAGCGGTGCAAAATTGATTGCTTCTCCAATTTTTCAAATGAATATGGTAAAAATTTCTAAGAATAAGAGAGTGCCGTTTATTGCCGGTGCTTCTACTGCTAACGAGGCATATAATGCCTGGAAATCAAGAATTCCGCTTATCAAATTGTATCCGGCAGATGCAATGGGGGGAGTCCAGTATATTGAAAATATTTTAAGACAGATGCCGTTTTTGAGTTTAATGCCTATGGGTAATATAAAATTAAGTGAGGTTGTGACTTATATTAAAACGGGCGCTGCTGCTGTAGGTGTCGGCAGAGATTTCTATCTTGGATTTACTCCGAAGGAAATAACTGCACGTACTAAAGAAATTATTAAAGAAGTTAAGGATTTTTCCGAATGGATTCAAAAATAGATATTGCAATAATAGGTGAGTGTTTGATTGAGCTTTCTGCTAACGGAACCCTTGCAGATACTTCTACACTAAATAAATATTTTGGCGGAGATACTGTGACCACTGCAGTTGCTATTGCAAGGCTGGGAGGAAATGTTACTTATCTTACAAAAGTCGGAAACGACGGGTTTAGCGAATTTATTATCTCAAGCCTGCAAAAGGAAAATATTGATACATCGCTTATCAAATCTAACGAAGAACAAAACGGGATGTATATAGTATCAAGAACACCGGAGAGCAGAGAACTTTTGTATTACAAACGTAAAACTGCTGCTGCAAAACTTTCTATTGAAGATATTACGGAAGAATGCATAAAGAAATTAAAACTGGTGTATTCTACAGGCGTTGTTCAATCTCTGAGCGCAAGCTCAAGGGAACTCGTGAGAGAAACTTTCAGGATTGCAAAAGAAAACGGGGTTCTTACTGCGTATGATCCGAATTATACCTCCTGTTTTATGAATTCTGCTGATACAAAAGAATATTTTGAAGAAATTGTAGATTATACAGATGTTATATTTTTAAGCCTTAAAAATGACGCAGCAAGACTTTACGAAGTCGATTCCATGGACAAGGTTATGAAATATTTCTGGGATAAAGGCGTAAAAATAGTGGTTGTTAAATCGCATATTGATAACGGGTATTACACAGGTTATAAGGGTGAAATAAGCTTTACAGAATTTTACAACACTTCCAAGGCTATAGATGTAACGGCTTCCGGGGATGTATTTAACGGCGGATTTCTGTATGCTTTAACGAACGGCTATACTCCGTCTGAGGCAATGAAGTTTGCTGCTGTTGTTGCTGGGCTTCAAACGCAGAATTACGGAGCTATTCAGGCTATACCATATAAGGATGCAGTTATCGAAAGTATTCAGCAATGACAAAATACATAGTATCAGGATATATCGGTTTTGATAATTTCGGCGATGAGGCGATTGCAAAGGTGCTTGTTGACCGTCTGAAACACGAAGGGGCTGAGAAGATTACTCTCATATCTTCTAATCCTGAAAAAACTGCGAAACTTTATGGTGTTGACAGCTGCCCGATGTTAAAGTTTTTTGACAGCATTAAACACTCGGATGTTCTTGTGTCAGGCGGTGGAAGTCTTTTACAGGATGTGACAAGTTTTAAAAGTCTTTTGTATTATCTCGGGGTAATTTATACTGCAATATTTTTTGGTAAGAAGATAGAGATTTTTGCTCAGGGTATTGGGCCTATTAATTCAGGATTTGGCAGAATGCTGACAAGGTTTGCGCTCGGGCAGGCACAAAAGATATCTGTTAGAGATAGAAAATCTCAAGAGCTTTTGAAAAGCTGGGGTATAGATGCAGAACTTGTGAAAGATCCTATATTCAGTCTTGAACTGCCGGTTAAAAATCTTAAGGGAACTGTTGGTATTCAGCTCCGAAACTATCCTTCGCTTAGTGACGGCTTCTTAAATGCTCTTGCAGATGAGGTAATTAAGAGATTTCCTGATAAAAAAATTCAAATATTTTCTTTTCAGGACAGTATAGATCTGGATGTGTGCGAAAAATTTGCGCGAATACTTGCAAAGAAAGACAGGGTTAAGGACGTAGAAGTTCTTTCAGGGCTTTCTGTGAATGATGTGTTTGATAAGATTTCAGAGCTGGAATATATGATTGGTATGCGTTTTCACGCAAATGTTGCTGCAATAATATCAGGTGTAAAAACGCTTGCGATAAATTATGATATAAAAGTGAAGAAACTTGCAGACGAATACGACCTCCCTGTAATAGAGTTAAGCCAGCGAGATTTTACAAAAGAGTTCGACAAACTGGGGTAGGTAAATGTTGGTCTACATACGTAGTATTATCTGAATTCGTTAGGCTGAAATCTTGTAAAGTTATTGAGATATCCGCCTATTGGAAGCATTGTATCTGTTTTATCAAACATTTCCTGCGGGCCCATTCTGGCTTTTTCCTGAGCTTCAATTCTCGCATTGTAATCACTGTTGAGCTGATATTGCTTAACTTTTAACTGCTGATAACAACCTAGTTTAGCATCATTATCTTCAAGAGCTCTGCATTCCTGAATACCGTTTTCAAATTCAACTCTTCTTTTATACCAGTAAGCAGCTGTTTCGTTAAGTTTTCCAAGCCCTTTAGGCTCATCAACATCCACATAAGCCGGCGGTACAAAACTTTTCCACTCAGGTTCGTTCAGCCCGTCCAAACTTACTACATCTTCTGCAGCTGCGCAGAGAGGAAGTATTACGGCTAATAAAACGAGAATCTTTTTCATATAACTTACCCTTTTCTTTCGATTATACCATATCTTCTTCAATTTCTGCAATCGGCATAAATACCTTGACGCAGAAACCGCATTCTTCATTTGAATAAAGTCTTATTTCACCGTCCATTGCTTCAACCAGACCTTTTACAATAAACAATCCCAGTCCGGTGCCGCGTGTTGTGCGCGTAGTGGAGTCATCAACCCTCGTAAATTTGTCAAATAAAGTTTTCAATTTTTCCCGCGGAATTACATCGTAATCATTTTTTACGCTTACCGCAAGCCTGTCATTTCTTATCTCATAATCAAGCGTAATCGGAGAGTCTTCTTTGGAATACTTTATTGCATTCTCAATAAGGTTAACAAAAACCTGCTCAATTCTGTCATTGTCAGCGAGTATCTCAATAGGACAATCCTTCAGGTTGTTTATAATCTCCTTGTTTGTATCGTTTTTTACAAGCATAATAGAATTTTCTATTACATTACTAATCGGAACGCTAATGATGTTTACATTCAGCCTTGCTCCTTCAATATCAGGTATAACAAGCAAATCTTCTATCATACGCTTCAATCTCTCGGACTGTTTTTTGATAACCTTTAGTGACTTTTGTCTTGTTTCTTCGTCAATCTGAATATCCTGCCGCAGGAGTCTTGATGTATATCCGAGTATACTTGTAAGCGGAGTTCTAAATTCGTGGCTTACTGTATCAATCATGTTTGAGCGGAATTCGTTAACCTGTTTTAACTCTTTATTCTTCTTCTTGAGCTGTATATAGGACTTATGAATCTGGCTAACCATTCTGTTGAACTCGTTTCCAAGGAAAACAATCTCGAAAGGCGTGAAAACATTGATTAAGAGCCTTATGCGTCTTTCATAGTTTCCTTTTGATATCGCAATTATTGCCTTAAAAAGCTGTCTAATATTGATATACAGGTAATATGTGTATAATCCAACAACAAAGAATACCGTAAGCATGGTTACGAGTATTGAAAGTATGATTTTGTCACGGTTATAGTCAATTGCTTTTCTTGTAACAGCTTCTGTAGTGTTAACAATGATAGTAACATCAGGATCTGTTTTTTTTAGGTAAACAAGCGGCTGGTTTTTTGTTTCGCCATATATAACAGGTTCATTTTCTTCCAGTTGCTCCGGAAGTTCTGCAATGCTCTTTTCATAACCTTCTTGAGTGTAGTTGCTTGAGGCGACTAAGTCATTATCAACAAGTACATAAATCTGTCTTTTATCTTCCGTAAGAGTTTTAAACAGATTTTGTTTAAGATTGTTCATATCAAGTACAGCAACAAGAAATCTTCCGTCTTTAAGGTTTTTGCTGAATACTGCATAATCATCCTGAATGCTGTACATTTTATATTTTTCAAGCTGATCTTTTTCTACAATTGCAAGCTCACGGTAGAAAGGAAGTCTTTCTATAATAGTGTCGAGATATTTTTGTTCCTGTGCAGGATTTTTGTAATACTCCATTGTTGCTATAATTTGTGAGAGCTCGTTATTTATGGAATGGTCAAAAACTTCCATTTCTTCAGAAACAATGTTTGCTATCATAACAGCGGCTTCTCTAAGCTGCGCTCTGTTTGACTGCTGGTTAATGTTGTTAATTATAATCCCGCTTACTGTCATTGGAATAAGCACGGCAAAGAAGCTTACAATAATGATTTGTTCTGCGATTTTTAGCCTTCGTTTGCTGAAGAATTGTGACATTTTATCCCCCGAACGGCGTTAACTTATATCCTACATTTGTTACTGTGTGCAAATATTTTGGATTTTTGGAGTCAGGTTCAATTTTGTTTCTGAGCGCACCCACATGAACCCTTAACATTCTTACATCTTCATCGCTTGAGTATCCCCAAACCTCTTCAAGGAGTGTAGCAAGAGTTACAGGCTTGTTGAAATGCTGTAGCAGGCAGTACAAGATTTCAAACTCGGTTGGAGTAAGTTTCATTCTTTTATTTAAGATAACTGTTTCCAGAGTATCCGGCAGAATTTCAATTTCACCGGCTTCAAGAATTT
>UNSK01000015.1 GCA_900552525.1 Candidatus Gastranaerophilales bacterium
ACTCAGCGCACCTCCAATAAATTTTATACGACTGCAGTTTTTATAGCAGCTCTGGCTCTCTTAAGAGAATTTTCCTTACCAAGTATTGCAAGAGTAACAACCATATCTGCGCCGCAGAGTCTGCCTGTCACAGCTGCCCTTATAGCCCACATTGTAAATTTAGGTTTATACCCCTTTTCTTCTTTGAATTTAGCTCTAAAATCAGCAAGTTTTTCATGAAGATTTTCTTCTGACCATTCCCAGTCTTCAGCCTGTTCCACAAATGATTTTAAAACATCCTGAGAAAGTTCAGTATCAAGTTCAGCCTGAGCTTTTTCATCAATTTCAACATTGCCGCCGCCAAAGAAATAGGAAACAGCATCAGTAATATCTGATAACAAAGTCAATGGTTCGTACGTAATATCAACCATTCTGTTGTACTGTTCTTCTGTTAGTTCGCTTAGGTTGTATTTTATTAAATATTTCTTAAGTTTTTCTCTTAATTCTTCTTTTGGAAGCATTTTAATATAATGGCTGTTCATCCATCTTAATTTGTCATATTCAAAGATTGAGTTTGAAGAAGAAACTTCATTTATTCTAAAATCTTCAGCAATTTTTTCAATAGGTTTAATTTCTTCTCCGTCAGAAGGAGCCCATCCTAGAAGCGCAACAAAGTTTACAAGAGCCTCTGTTAAATACCCTTGTTCTACAAAGTCAGAAACAGCAGTTGCTCCGTGTCTTTTTGAAAGCTTGCTTCTATCCGGAGCCAAAATCATACCTAAGTGACCAAATCTTGGTACTTCAAAGCCTAATGCTTCAAAAATTAAAATTTGTTTGTAAGTATTAGAAATATGGTCTTCGCCTCTAATTACATGTGAAATCTTCATAAGAGCATCATCGATAACAACAGCATAATTATATGTTGGAGCACCATTCGATTTCATAATAACAAAATCACCAATCAGGTCTGTATCCATATGAAGTTTACCTTTTACAAGGTCGTCAAATTCCAGAATTGAAGAGTCGTGGAACGCCTTTTGAGCTTTTGCAACATTAAACCTGATGGCAGGCTTTCTTCCTTCTGCTCTTAATTTAGCTTTTTCTTCTTCTGTTAGATTTTCGCATTTTTTAGAATAAACATAAGCTTTTTTATTTTTAGTAGCTTCTTCTTTTTCAGCTTCTAATTCTTCCGGAGTACAGAAGCATTCATATGCAAACCCTTCATCCAATAATTTTTGGATATATTTAGGATAGATATCGAATCTTTGAGATTGTGTATAAGGCCCGTATTCACCGCCTACATCAGGACCTTCATCCCAGTTCAAACCTAAAGCTTTTAAGCTGTCAAAAATATTATCTACATATGCCTGACTAGTTCTCTCTGCATCGGTGTCTTCTATTCTTAATATAAATTTACCGTTGTTTTTCTTTGCAAATAAGTAATTAAACAATGCAGTTCTTGCCGTACCAATATGAAGATTTCCACTTGGTGACGGTGCAATTCTTACTCTTACTTCTGACATAATATATTCCTTCCTTTTCGTTTATTTATGCTTTTATTATCGCACAAATAGAAAATAAGAGTAAAGAGGCTATAACAATTGTAATGCAATACTTGGTGTTTGATTTGCTGTTGCCATAAGCGTTGTGGCAGCTTGCTGCAAAATTTGATAACGAATATATGCCGAACTTTCTTCGGCAATATCAGCATCACGAATTGTTGAGCGGGTCGAAGTTAAATTATCTATACTTATACCTATTGTTTCAAGAGCAAATTCTAAGCGGTTATAGGCAGCCCCGAATTCCGTTTGTTTTTCACTTATCTTTTTCAAATATTCATCAATTTTTGTAAGCGAATCTCTGGCAGCCTTTGGAGTTGAAAAATCTACATCAAGATTTAACCCGAAACTTAAATCGAGTTTAATCTCCGATTTTGGGTTTGAATCAATGCCTGCCTTATATTTAATAACATTTGTTTTTTCAAGTTGTGATTGGAATTTTTTAGCTTCAAAATATGAAGGTAATGTTCCGTCCTTGATTAATTCTTCTATTCTTGCACTTGAAACGCCCTCTATATAACCTGGAGTATCAGCAAAGTTTCCTCCTCCTAATCCATTTGCACAGCCAGTTGTTTCTTTATTATAATAACAATCCGTTGTCTGTGTATTAGATATGCTAATATAACCAATTAAACCGCCAATATCATCGCCATTTTTTACTGTTACTTTACCGGAAGCATAACTATTATAAACCCTAGCATTATCTCCTTTTCCTATAAGTCCGCCTCCTGCATCATAATTAGTTAGCTTGACATTTCCTGTTGCAAAACAGTTGCGTATTGGAGCTGCCCCGCTCTCACCAACAAGCCCTCCGCCTCCATTAGCTCCGGTTGATATTACATCTCCTGTTGCATAAGAATCTGAAACATAACTGCCTACGCCATAACTACTGTATCCCAAAAGACCGCCAATCCTATCTCCACCTTGAATGTTTCCCGTTGCATAACAATTCTTCACTGTAATGCTCGTGCTGCCAACAAGGCCGCCAACGTAATCATTTCCAGAAACATTGGCTGTTGAATAACAATAACTTATAGAGCCATAAAAACCTGTGTTACCAACCAAGCCACCTACCCATGATCCATAATTTCGGGAAGAAACAGTTCCTGTAACATAACAGTTATTAATAACGCCATTAGAATAGGCCGCAAGAGAACCTATATAATCTTCACCAATGATATTAACATTCTCTAGCCCCAAATTTGATACATTTGCTCCTTGAGAAATGGAACTAAATAACCCTTGAAAATCCGTTGCGGGATTATTTAGTTCCAGATTGTTTATAACATACCCATTTCCATTAAATTCGCCTGAAAAATCTTTTATAGGAGTCCAGAGATATCCTGAAAGATTAATATCATTCATAAGAATATATTTTGCAGAAACATCATTTTGAATATTTTGCAAATCGTCCGAACTTTTTATTAATGTATATCCTTGAGCCATAGCCTCTTCTTCTGTAAGCGGAATAACCTCTTGAATAAAGGTTCCTGTAGCTGCGTAAGAAACTCCTTCAAATAATTTTACTCCATTGTATTCAGTATTCTCAATAACTCTGTCGCATTCTAGCAAACGCGCATTCACTTCTGCTTGAATAGCCTTCAAGGAATCTTCGCCATACGTACCATTCGCTGCTTGCTCTGCCAAATCACGCATGCGTGATAAATGACTGGAAATTAATTCAAGACTGTCCATCGCCGTCATTACCATATCAAGCCCCATTGATACATTGTCCTGTACTACTTCATAGGAAGATAATTTGCTTGAGAGGTTTGTATTGATTGAATAATTCGCAGCATTGTCTTTCGCGTGGTTTATCTTAAAACCAGTCGACATTCGCTCTATAGCCTGATTAAGTCCATTCGTTGAAACATTCAAGCTTGATTGAACGATAAAAGCACCAAGGTTAGTATTTATACTCAGCATACTAACCTCCAAAAGGGTAATTTTTTAGAGTGTTTTACCCCCCCCCCCTACAGCCGTAAGGGTTTCAGAGGTTTTATTTACACCTGTCTTAAACATATCCATATATATAATATATTCCACATACAACTAATTTATAACAATAAATTTACAAAATGTTACAAATCCTGCATTAACTCTTGCCATTCACTAAAGTAAAATCTATGTTATATTATTAGTATGCAAAGAAGGACGTATCTTAACGGAAGTGTAAAAAACGGGAATATTATGCGATGGCCGATAAACAACCTCGTTGTTTACATTGCACCAATGAAATTTTACTCAAAACCCGGTGAAGATGCCAAATATAGAAAAATGGTTATGGATGCATTCTCTGTCTGGTCTGCAGCTACAGGCGGGAAATTAAGGTTTAAAATAACAAACGTACTCCTTGAATCAAATATTAACGTTGATTGGAAACGCGTAGACCGTCAGGCTCTCGGTCACTGTTATTTCAGCTGGGATGCACAGGGAAGGCTGTACGGAGCAGAAGTTTCTATCGGTCTGACAGACGGCAGAATTCACCAGAAATATGACAGTGACATTGAAGTTTACCACACAATACTACACGAAGTCGGACACGCATTGGGGTTAAACCACAGCCCTTACAAAGAAGACATTATGTACACCCCGCACCAGTATGGAGTGGCTTCGCTTTCTGCTAATGACAAATATTCCATAAACTGGCTCTATAAGCTTCAAGCCGGAGCTTCCGTGAAACAATTTGCTGCAAAATATGGAATTTCTACTTCTTCTGACCTTGATTCGGTTATTAGAAAGATTGATGAGAAAAATAACAGCGAACCGGAAGCTCAAAAAATGCAGCTTTCCACAAGACGCGATTTATTGGAAGAAGCCTCTAATATCGGGGATTTAAAGAAATATAATATGCTTTTGCAAAATATTTCATTATCATCAAATGTTAAGAATTATTTAAATAATAATCGAAAAAAATGAAATTTTGGCAATTTTTATGAACAAAATGTTTTTATTAATCTATAAGGTTAGTAAAATTTAAGGTTATTTAAATGATTGATCCAATAACATTTAAAACCAATGTTGCGTATAATAAAAAAGTTGAGCAGAATCCAGAAATTCAGTCGCCGAACCCGCTCAGGCTTAAGGCAAACTTGTCCAGCTTAACAGCTCTTTCAAATTACAATCAAGTCCTTTTGAAGCCAAAATTTGACAAGGATTCCGCAGAAATTTTGAACAGAGTTGGTGAAATGACAAATATTTCGCCGGATAAATTAAAGCTGCCTTATAGTTTCAAGCTTGATGAAATAAATGGAGAAAGGATTTACGCCAAAGACGGCAGACTTAAAGTAATAAGGGAATATGAAACTGATACAGTTAGACAATACTATCCAGCAGATGATAATATTCATGCCGGAAAAATACTGGAGATAGATAAAAACAGCGGTACAATAGTATCTAAAATCGAACCGGTTATACAGCCGGATGGAACTATCAAAACAAATATAATTGTCTTTGACGGCAAGATTAACAACAAATATACAATGTTTCAGGTTGAAGATAACGGTACAATAAGCAGTATAACTGAAATTTTTGAAAAGGGGAAAAATTTTAGGACTCTGTTTAGAAATCCTGAAACTGCAATCCCTGAAAGATACATTGAAGCGCTTGAAAATAAAGATGGTGAGTTTGAAGTTATTGACTGCAGATTAAATCCTGAAGTACAGGAGATTAAACGAACAACTGCTGCTAAAGAAGTTAACATAAAATATGAAAATAACCAAAAAATTATTGATGTAAAGAGAAAAATTCCTGAAGTGTAGTTATTCTATATATTTGCCGTCAAAGAGCTCTAAAACCATTTTTTCCTGATCGGATTCTTCACGTTCTATATTTTTAGAAGGAACATTTTTTTCTTCCACTGCAACAGGCTGCGACTCTGCTGCTTGAGGTACCGGTTGTGGTTGTGGAGCAGGTTCTTCAACTGTCAGCTTTTTTTTTTCTACAACGGCATCATTTGCCTGCGGAAGTCTTACAATAACCTTTGAATCACTTTGGTTAAACATCGTATTTGCTGCTTCTACAAGCATTTGTTTCTTGTTCGTATCATTTATCTGCGAAACTAGTTTATCATTTTTAAATGTTATTATAACTTCATCCGGCGAGATCTTAACAGGAGAAGCCAGATTTAATAAGGCCTTTGTAGCAGGACTCTTAATATTCATAAGAAGTGTCTGCCATAAAGATTGAATATCATTACCATCAGGTTTTCTTGATACCGGCGGAGGCGTGAAATCTTCTGACGGCTCTGGCTGCGGTTCAGGTTTTACAACCGGAGTTTCCTGCGGAGGAACAGGCGCCGGTCTGGTTACAGGCTCAACAGGTCTTACAGCAGGAGCTGGCGGCGGTGGCGCTTGAACGACTGTTCGCGGTGCCGGCACAGCGCCGGAGCCCTCAAGAGCTTTTACCCTGTTTTGTAAATCTAACAAAGTTGTATTCTCTGTCATATTAGCTAAATCAATCATCCCGACTTCCAGCCACAGGTGCTGATTTGAAGCCATTTTAACTTCTTTGATATAATAAGTTATTCTCTCAAGCAAAAATACAATCTGATGTGTTTCAAGCATAGTTTTCTGCTTTGATAATTCTTCAATTTGCGGTTCATTCAAGCCCGTAAGCTCGCATAAAAGTTCTTTTCTGCAATTTTTTACAATAAGCAGATTTTTAAAATATTCAGACAAATTAGTCAAAATTTGCAGCGGTTCATTACCGGAATTATAAATATCGTTCAGTATTTCTATTGCTTCATTTGGTTTTGCATCAATGATTTTACTGCTTAGTTTATTCAAAATATCAAAAGAAATTCTGCCAAGAATAGCATTGACATCCTCTGATGTAACCTGTTTTGAAACACCCAGTAAGCTAAGTTGATCTAATAGAGAAATACTATCTCTCATTCCGCCTGCTGAATTTTTGGCGATTGTAAACAAAGCATCGTCAGAAATGTTTATTTTTTCTTCATCAGAAATATATCTTAAATGCTTAACAATGTCATCTGTTGTAATTCTTCTGAAATCAAATCTCTGGCATCTGCTTTTTATAGTATCAAGCACCTTGTGAACTTCTGTTGTTGCAAGTATAAATATTACATTTTCCGGTGGTTCTTCAAGCGTTTTCAAAAGAGCATTAAACGCATGATTTGTAAGCATATGAACTTCGTCAATAATATAAATTTTGTATCTGCCGTTTACTGGAACGTACTGAATTTTTTCAAGAATACTCTGCGTATCCTCAACCTTTCTATTACTAGCAGCATCGATTTCAATAACATCAATCGGCACAGAGTTTGTAATATCTCTACAGCTTTCACACTCACCGCAAGGATGAATTGTCGGCCCGTTTTTGCAGTTCAAAGATTTTGCAAGAATTCTTGCAGTAGAAGTTTTACCGGTTCCGCGCGGACCTGTGAATAAAAAAGCATGTGCAATTTTGCCAAGCTCAATTGCACTTGTTAAGGTTTTCTTGATATGCTCCTGACCTACAAGTTTATCCAACGTCTGCGGACGGTATTTTCTATATAATGGTACATAATTCCCGCTCATATTATTAGTCTAACATAAAAATCTACTTAGCTATATATTTCTTTTTCTTTGTATCAAATACAAATGTATTATACCCTTTATCATTTACAACAAAACGTATTGAATTATTAATATCTGTACGCAGAATTGTTCTGTCTCTCAACATTGCAACAGTATAAATCGTCGGATGTCCGAATTTATTAATCCCTGTAGAAATAAGAGCATACTTCGGATTTAAATACTCAAGCATTTCTTTGTTCACGACTCCGTTAGCGCCATGGTGACCTACTTTCAGAACAGTGATATTTTGCGGTAAATAATTTTTTAGTTTCATAAATGTATCAACTCCGGAATCTCCGGTAAAAAGCATACTAAAATCCTTATAGCGCAAAAGAGTTAATACAGAAGCTTCATTGTCACCTATACCGGCTTCATTAGAAATATAATTCCTGATAAGCAGCCCGTCTTTATCCATTACCGTTTGATTATTTTCAGCAAGTATAAGTTCTACACCGCGTGCCTCTGCTGTTTTGTAAATTTGCTTTGCTGCGTTAGAATCATGGTTTAGAGAATTTACATATAAATTTTTAACATTTACACCTTCCATCAAATCAACAGCACCGCCGCAATGGTCATTATCAAAGTGTGTAACTATAATTGTATCAATATTATTAATTCCCCTATCCATGAGATATTTTAATATCAGCATCTTTGCTTGAGATTTACCGCCATTATACCCGCTTTTTGCAGTGTCAATCATCAAATACTTATTATCCGGAGTTTTAATAAGAAAGGCGTCAGCATTTCCTACATCAAACGCTGTTATTTCAAGATTGTGATTTGGAAAAGATATCTGTGACAGGCATAAAACCACTATCAAAACCGGCAGAGCCAGTTTAATCGGTTTTAAATAATTTTCTCTTATATTTTTATCCATAAGAGCTGTTATCAAAAGTAAAACAGCATAATATAAAATAATTTGAAAAACAGAAGGATGTGTCGTTTGAATAGCTGCATTGGGAAGTTTTCCCCAGAAGTCAGAAATATTCACAAGAAGTGTCAGCATAGGGTTTAAAACAAAATCAAAGCACCTGCATACAAACGACGGAGTAATCGTTGCAATCAAAGAGCTTACAAAGCCACCAAAACTTATAACCGAAAGTATAGGAACACTCATTATATTCGCAAATACTGAATACAAACTTATATTATTAAAGTAAAAAATTTGAATTGGCATTACCCATAATTGAGCAATAATTGGAATACTCACTGTTCCTATAACCCAGTTAACGAATTTATTTTTCCCCCGCATAAGAAAAGGAGTCATAATTAGAAGTCCGAATGTCACTATAAAAGACAGCTGAAAACCTACATCATTTATGTACATCGGATTATATAGAAGCATAAGAAAAGCGACAAAAGCAAGCAGGGAAATACTATGCGCATCTCTGTCAATAAGTTTGCCAATTAAAACAAAGACCAGCATAAAAGTCGCTCTGACAACAGAAGCCCCAAGTCCGGTCATTAGTGAATATACAATAACCATCACAATACCGGCAGAAATATTTACTTTGTAATTTACTTTCAAAGCAGAAAGGAAGAAAAAGAAGAATGAAAATATAAACGCAACATTCATTCCTGAAGCAGCAAGAATATGCAAAAGGCCGGAATTAATAAAAGATTGTTTTATGTTCTCCGGCGGAGAAACCGCATCATCCCCAAACACAATACCGCCCAGGATTTCCAGATTTGGGCTGGAAAGATAATTGGAATGAATACTTATAATCTTTTCTCTGTAATCATTTATCCATTGCAAAACTTTTTCACGGGCACTTAAATCACTATTCAGAAATACCGGTTCTGCTCCTTTTGCGCCATAAAACACTGCATATACATTAAAGTTCCGCAAATAATTTCCGTAATCAAATTGAGAAGGATTACCTGCCTTGAAAGGAACTGACAAACGTCCTTTTATTTTATAATAATCATAAATTTTAAGTTTCTCGTTTGTATTTAAAGTTACAAGAACTTTTTCATTATCAAACTCTCTTACATTACCATCATACTCAATTTTATTAACCTTAAAGAAAAAACTCGTTTTATCCCGTCCTTTGTTTTGCGGTATCGAAAGAATTTGGCCTGATATTACTGAATTTACAGGTGCAAGATTTAAAAGTTCATCCGTATCCTTTAGGCGTGATGTTGTATTATAAATTCCAAAATAGAATATTAAAATCCATATAAGAATATATTTAGGTTTAAAATAATCTTTAATCAGAAAAGCAGCAAACGCAAATGTAATCAAAACAGAAAATAAAAGAGTATGCCCGCTCAAAGCCGAATACAGTGCCAGAATATAGATTCCGGCCGTTACCAGCATCAATAGATTTTTGTTGCGGCAAACAACTGTACATAAATCTTTTATCATAAAATATCTACTCTAGTTCAGAGCGTTCAATTTCCTGCTTGGTAGTGAATTTAACAATATCACCTTCTTGAATATCATTAAATTTAACGAAAGACAAGCCGCATTCAAATCCCTGAGCAACTTCCTTAACGTCATCCTTAAATCTCTTAAGCTGGTCAACAGCACCTTTAAAGATTTCTTTACCATCTCTGTAGATTGTTGCAGTATCGTTGCGGTTGATTTTACCTTCTGTTACATAACATCCGGCAATCTTCTGAATTTTACCGATTGTAAATATCTGTCTGATTTCAACCTGACCCGTTGTTATTTCTTTAACCTCCGGAGAAAGTAATGAAATCATTGTTTTTTCAATATCTTCAAGAATTTGATAAATAATATCATATTTCTTAATAGTTACGCCTTCTCTTTCGGCAGCAGCCAGTGCATTAGAGTCTTCTTTTACAGTAAATCCAAGAATTAAAGCATTTGAAGCAGATGCAAGCATTACATCAGCCTCAGAGATATCACCAACCCCAACGTGAATAATCTTAGTCACAATTTCCTTAGATTCAAATTGAGCAATAGCCTGAGAAACAGCTTCAGCAGAACCGTGCGTATTTGCCTTAATAATCAAATTCAACTGCGGTACATCGCCCTCAGCATCGCCGGCTTCTCTTCTCATATGAGCCGGAAGCATAGCATCAAGACGCTTATTACGTTCTTTTTCTTTACGTTTTTCAATAATCGCCTTCATTTCTTTTTCATTTTTTACAACTTCAAAGAAATCTCCAGCGTTAGGAACTTCTGTTAAACCTAAAACCTCTACAGGTGTTGACGGTTCTGCTTTTACAATTCTTTCTCCGGAATCGGAAAGCAGAGCTCTCACTCTTCCGCAAGCAGTACCTACAACAATGCAGTTTCCGGTTCTCAAAGTACCATTCTGCACAAGAAGTGTAGCAACAGGTCCTTTACCTTTATCAAGATTAGCTTCTATAACTACACCAGAAGCCTCTGCCTTAGGATTTGCTTTCAAATCCTGCACTTCTGCAACAAGCAGAATATATTCTAATAGCTCATCAATACCGGTTCCCTGCAAAGCTGAAACATTAACTGTAATTGTTTCTCCGCCCCAGGCTTCAGGTACAAGACCGTGTTCAGTTAACTGCTGCAAGACTTTATCAGGATTTGCACCAGGCTTATCACATTTGTTAACAGCAACAATAATAGGAACTTCTGCAGCCTTTGCGTGGTTAATAGCTTCAATCGTCTGAGGCATTATACCATCATCAGCCGCAACGACAAGAATTGCAATATCCGTTGCTTTAGCACCGCGGGCTCTCATTTCTGTAAAAGCTTCGTGCCCCGGAGTATCTACAAATACAATTTTCTTTTCATTTTTATTATCCAGATAAACAGTATAAGCACCGATTGACTGGGTTATGCCGCCAACCTCGGTCGCAACAATTTTGTGTTTAGAAGCTCTGATGCTATCCAGAAGTGTTGTTTTACCATGGTCTACGTGTCCCATAATACTAACAACCGGAGCACGTTTCTTCAACAATTTTTTATCAACTTCTGTCAATGCTTTTTGCTTTTGTTCTTTTTCAAGTTCTTCTTCAATATAAGCATCTAAATCTTCTTCAAGAACTTCCAATTCATACTCTGCGCAAACTTTCTTGATTGTATCAACATCAATAAGCTGGTTTACGGTTGCCATAATACCTTGAAACATAAGGAATTTAACAATTTCAGCAGGTGTTTTATGAATTTTATCTGCTAATTCGCTGATAGTCATTGCTGCATTTACAACAATCTGCTTAACTTCTGCCTGAGCTTCTTCTTTATGTGATTTTTTCTTATGTTTTTGAGCTGCAGCCTTTTCTAGAGAAATCATTTCCTGATCTTCTTTTTTAGAATTAAAATCTTTTTCCTTTTTCTTTCCATCATTTTTTCTCTTAGAAGGGCCGCCTTTGCCTTCGTATATTTCCTGAGGAATAATTCTTCTTTCTACAAGTTTTTTCTCGTTGCCAGCCTGTTTGTTAAACGGCTTTTTGTCACCCTTAGATGGTCTTTCCGGTTTTTCTACAGTATTTACCGGTTTTGGAGGAGCTTTACGCACAATCTCAATTCTTGACTGATTTTTATGATACTCAATTTTTGTACGTTCAACTCTTACTACAGGTTTTTCAGTTTTTTTAGGTTCTGCTTTTTCTACAGCTTCGCTTTTTTCCTGAACAACAGGTTTTTCGACTTTTTCAATACGTTCAACTTTTTGAACTCTTTGTACACGTTCAATTGTTGGAGCAGCCTTTACTGTTTCTTCTTTTTGCGGTTTTTCTTCTACAGGAGCAGCTTTTGCCTTTTTAACAACAAAAGCTTTCGGTTTAGAAGTATTCTTTTTAGGTGCAACACCTAAATGCTCTTTCAGTTTTCTAATCTGTGTCGGAGTTACAGTATTCGAGTGAGATTTCACAACAATTGAAACCTCGGCGAACTTTTCTATAACCTCTTTGCTGGTTAACCCAAGTTCTTTTGCTAATTCACTTACTCTTATACTGTCCATCTAATAGTCCTTTCACATCAGCGTTTGTTCTTAACGCTTTATTTAATTTTGATTTCTTTAATGCTGCTTCAATACAACTTTGATTATAACAAAGATATGCAGATCTGCCAAATGTTTTGAAATCGGGCTCTATAACAATATTTCCGTCCTTATAGTCTTTTGTAATTTTTATTAAATTTTCCCGCGGTTTAAGTTCTCCGCACCCGACACACTTACGAAGCATTTTTAAGTATTTACCTCTGCAAGTTTTTCAAGCTTAAGCTTCTGGTCATACTCAACCAGCAGATTAATTAATTCGTCTAAATCCCCGTCAATTACAGTCCATACGTTAAGGTTCTGTCCTATTCTATGGTCCGTAAGTCTGCCCTGCGGGAAGTTGTAAGTTCTGATACGTTCGCTTCTATCACCTGTACCAACCTGTGAGCGTCTAAGGTCGGTAATTTCCTGCATTTGTTTTTGAACTTCCATATCATAAAGTTTTGCTTTCAAAATTTGAAGAGCTCTTTCTTTATTTTGAAGCTGAGAACGTTCTTCTGTACAGAAAATCATAATTCCTGTAGGTTTATGGAAAACTCTTGCAGCAGTTTCAACCTTGTTTACGTTCTGTCCGCCAGCTCCGCCGGAACGAGCAGTTGAAATTTCAACATCATTCATATTAAGTTCAACTTCAACGTCATCAACCTCAGGCATTACAGCAACTGTAGCTGTGGAAGTATGCACCCTGCCTTGAGATTCTGTTGCAGGAACTCTCTGAACTCTGTGAACTCCAGATTCATACTTGAGTCTTGAATAAATGCTGTCGCCTTTCATAGAGATAATAACTTCACTAACTCCGCCTGCTTCGCAGTCTGTCTTACTCAAAATTTGAGTCTGCCAACCCATTTTATCAGCATAGCGCATATACATTCTCATTAAATCACCGGCAAAAATATTGGCTTCATCGCCACCTGCACCGCCCCTGATTTCAAGCATAATGTCTTTATCATCCATCGGGTCTCTCGGTAAAAGAAGTATTTTCATTCTTTCTTCATAATCAGGAAGCTTTGCTTCATTTTCTTCCATTTCTGCCTTGAGAAACTGTTTCATTTCTTCATCTTTTTCTTCATGAATTAATTGTTTTGCCTCTTCTATAGCATCAACAGCCTTTTTCCAGGCATAATATAACTCTACAGTTTCTTCCATTGATTTTCTTTGTTTAGATAAATCTCTGAACTTATTATAATCAGCTATTACATCAGGATCAGACAAAGTCTGGCCTAATTCTACATATTTCTTTTCAATCTGAACGATTTTATCCAACATATCTTTCATATATTTTATTTCCCCTTTGTCTAATTTCAGCATAACAAAAAAAGGGATAAAGTAAATATATTAAAACGGCGCGGACGGAGATACCTCCAACCGCGCCGTTTGTCCCAAACTATTTCGTATATTCATCTGCATATTTTAATACAAGTTCTTCCAGCTTAGCCAGAGTATCGTCAATACTGTAAATTCCGTTTTCATTCGGTTTCGGCAAGTCAGAATATTTAACCTTATTTTTAGCATCAGTCATTATACTTGTAATTTGCGTATCTGATAGTGATGGATGCCTGTGTCTTATAACTTTTTCCAAATGTTTTGCATAAGTATCAATATAACCAAATAACTTAGTTTTGTCACTTGTTCCATAAGACGAATACTCGTTATCTGTTACCTTCATAACGAATTTCATTTCTTTTTCTTCATCTGTCAGGAAGTAATCAGCCGTATCTAACAAATAACCATCTTCCTCATAGTAAGGACTATAGGAGTTGATTTTAAGCTTACCGTCATCTGCTTTCCGCTCAAAATCTCTTTCATAACCAGTACTTACAGTATTTATCAGTTGAGCGAATACTCCATTACCTTCTTTATCCGGCGTAAGATCAAGGCAGTTTTTCATATAATTCATAAGGTCTTCTATTGTAGGTTTTTCTGGCAGACGGTTGCTGGCCGGATCTCCTATGCCGGAAAGAGAATAACTCCAAGCAACCCCATCCTGCGGTATACGCTCTACTGCTTGGGTAATAAGCCTATTTATAATTTTTTCGGCTTTCTCCTCATCGTATACTCTACCTACAGATTCAAGCTGCTGTTTCATATAATCCATCAATTGCGGCTTCATCTTTTCTAATTCTGCAAATAAATTATCCCAAGCACCGGAGTCAACATCACCTTTTCCTCCCAAAATCATAGTAAATTTTTTATCGTCTGATATATTATCCTCATTGTAAAAATCTTCTGCTTTTGCATCTTTATCTACATCAGAATAATCAAATAAAGGTTCTTCTGTTTCCGGCAGTGCAGGAACCTCACCGCTCTCCGTTCCTGTTGTTTCACCAGTAAACGGTTTTTCTGGCTTAGCCTCTGTTATTTCTTCTTTTGCATAGTAAGTAATTGTATAATTTGTCCCATTATAACTATACTTTACTGTATATCCACTCGCATTTTCTGCCAGTGTATAAGCAATTTTTTGAGCTTCTAGTTCTTTTAATGCTGTTTTATCACCTTTTCCTAGCCTGTCATTAATTGAATCTGTATCGACCTTAGAGGTATTTATTTCCTGAATTTTTGCAGCAGAAATCTCATTAACAGAGTTTCGCAACATCATACCGGACTCTGCTTTTTTAAATTTGTTCATCATGTGGTTTAAATACATCTTTTTTCTCCTTTATTATTTATTATAGTAATAACTTATGTTTTCATCGTTTAATACAAAATTAACAACAAATAAATCCCCATTTTCTTTTACGTTGATTTGACATCCTGCACCGGCCTGAAAAGAAGTAATACTTCCTGCAATATTCCAGGTTTCACTCAAATAGGATTTTGCCATCTCAACATTTTTAAGTTCCGAAAACTTTTCTATCTTATTTAATATGCATTGCAGTTCTTCGGAACTCTTTTGCTCTGCCATTGATAGAATGCAATAAGTTTCGTACGTGTTTAAATTCATACTGCTCCTTTCTTGTAACAATACATTTGATGCAAAATGTAATGGCCTCAAGAGCAGCAGTATATTTAAATGTAAATAAATGTAACAATATAAATAAATTTATTAAAGTTTTACAAGATTCTGCCGTTAATACAAATATAATATAACATTTTGCATCAAATGTTATGTGGTATTTGAAGGGTAGGAAGAGTTCCATTTTACAAACTTGATTATTTATTGGAAGTGTATTAGAATACCAGTAAATAATTTAGAGTTGAGGGAATTAGTTGATATGAAAAAAGCTTTAATGATTGCGTCTGTGTTATTCATTGCAGTTGTTTCTACTGCTTGTATAAATAATATGGCGGTGCAGGAACTCAATAATAAGGCTGCAGAATATATGCAGAAAGGCGATTATGAATCAGCTATGAACAGACTTCAAGCCAGTCTTGATTTAGACTCAACTATGTATGAAACGTATTATAACCTTGGTGTTGCTGCAATTAATGCAAATAAATATGAGAAAGCTATTGAAGCTCTTGAAGGCGGTATAAAAATAAAACCTGATTATGCAGATTTCTATTACTCTCTGGGACTTGCTCAGACAAGCCTCGCTGATGAAATTTTAGAAAATAGCGAAAAAGAACTTTCTGAAGGTGAAAAAAATGCAGAGATTGTAAATACAGAACCTAAAAAAGAATTATCTGATGAAGATAAAGCTAAGGTTGCTGATTTAAAAAAACAGGCTGCCGAAAATCTTACTAAATATCTGGAAATGAACCCTAATGGAGAAGATAAGCAGACTGTAGAAGAATTAATTAAAGAAATAAACTCTTATTCAGAAGAAAGTTCTGCTAAGGTAGAAGAATAATGTTTACATCACCATCACAAATCTTATGCACCATATTTGGTGTTAATATATATTATTATGGCGTAATAATGGCACTTGCGATTGCCACAGGCGTTCTTGTCGCTGATTGGGCCGGAACAAAGTATTTTGGGCTAAAGAAAGAAACCATTATTGATTTAGCTCCGTATATAATAATCTTTGGAATTTTAGGTGCAAGAATTTACTACTGCGCTTTAAATTACGGTTTTTATTTAAGATTTCCGACCGAAATAATTGCAATCCGCCATGGCGGAATTTCAATACACGGTGCAATGCTGGGCGGAGCTTTAGGATTGTGGCTGTTTGCAAAAAGACATAAACTTAATCCGATTAAATTATGTGACACTTCTGTCATTGGACTATCTATTGCTCAGGCAATAGGCAGATGGGGAAACTTTTTTAATTCAGAAGCTTTTGGTGCACCGACAAACCTTCCGTGGAAACTCTATATAGCACCGCAGTACAGACCAATTCCTTATCAGGATTACCAGTATTTCCATCCTGCATTTTTATATGAAAGTATTCTGGATTTAGCAATTTTTGCAATATTACTTGTACTTACAAAAACCGGAAGATTAAAAAAAGACGGCAATTTAACATTAATATATTTGATTTTGTACTCACTGGTCCGCATATTTGTTGAAATGTTCAGACTTGACAGTGTAATGTATATATTAGGTGTTCCGGTTGCAATATTTGTATCCGTTGGTATAATTATTGTATCAACAGCAGTGTTTATTTATAACGTAAAGAGAGGTTAAGCATGAAAAAACTATTAACAATATTATCATTATCTGCATTATTAATGACTACAGCAGCATATGCAGCTCCGGAAGCTCAAAAAATTGCCGTTGTTGATATTCAAAAAGTTGTGGCAGCATCATCACAGGTAAAAGCTCTAAAAGCCTCACAGGATGCTAAAAATAAAGAATTAACCGCATTCATTAAAAATGCACAGGCAGACGTAAATAAACAGACAGATGCTAAAAAGAAAAAATCTCTTGCTGAATCATATGAAAAACAGCTTAAACAAAAAAGAGAAGCTAATGTAAAAGAATATACAACTAAATTAAAAGCAGCTGATGCAAACATAACAGCTCAGATAGGTAAAAAAGCTACTGAACTCGGATACACAATGGTATTGCCTAAATCTGCAGTTGTTTGGGGCGGAGATGACATCACTGATACTATATTAAAGGTTATAAAATAGAAACAATGAAAGCAGTTTTATTTTACGGTCCGCAAGATATAAGATATGAAGAAACCAGAATCAAACCTTTGGAAAAAGGGGAGATTCTGGTTAAAATTCAAGCAGCATTGACCTGCGGAACAGATGTAAAAACTTTTAGACGCGGCCATCCTGTTTTAATAAAAAATATCCCGTCAGGTTTTGGACATGAGTTTTCCGGTATTGTTGAAAAGGTTGCTGACGATGTCAAAAATGTTAAAGCAGGTGATAGAGTTGTATGTGCAAACTCAGCTCCTTGCGGAGAATGTTTTTATTGCAAACGCGGAGAATATAATCTCTGTGAAAATTTAAATTTATTAAACGGCGCATACGCTGAATATATTGTTGTTCCGGAAAGAATTGTAAAAAAGAATACTTTGATTTTACCTCCTAGTCTTCCTTTTGAAAAAGCAGCTTTTTCTGAACCGCTTGCTAATGTTGTACACGGAGTGGAAAGAACAGGAATTAAAGCAGGAGATAGTGTTGGTATAATAGGCATCGGGCCTATTGGTTTAATGTTTGCACGTCTTTGTAAATTAAAAGGAGCAAGAGTTATTGTAGCAGGTAGAAATCCAATTAAGCTTAAGCTTGCAGAAGAATTTGCACATGCAGATGAAATCGTTGATTTAAAGAAATACTCCAATCCTGAAATAATTTTCAAAGATTTTTCTGATGAGAAAAAAGGACTTGATGTCGCAATTGAATGTGTTGGTATGCCGGAGATTTGGGAACTGATATTCTCCTGTGTTAGACCAGGTGGAACTGTTCATTTCTTTGGCGGATGCAAATCAGGTTCTAAAGTGTGCTTTGACACAACAAAAATGCATTATGGCGATATGAGATTGATGAGTGTGTTCCATCACACACCTAAGTATTTCCGTCAGGCTCTTGATTTAATCGCTTCCGGCGACATTGAGGTTGATAAACTTATTACAGCAGAACTTCCGCTTGATAAAGTTGAATATGCCATGCAACAGCATATTGCAGGAAATGCAATAAAATTTCTAATTAAACCTTTCAACTCTTAATTTAACAATTCTGCTGGATTCTGTTTCTGTAACACAATATGAGAAATATTCATCTTGTATCTGGTCATTTGCCTGTGCAATTTTCCCGAGTTTCTTAACAAAATACCCGCCAATTGTTGTAACATCCTCATCGTTTAAAGCAACATTGAAGAACTCGCAGAATTCGTCCATACGCATTTTCCCGCATACTTCAAACACATTTTCTGTTAATGGCTTTGCATCAACTTCCTCGTCTTCGTCAAATTCGTCCTGAACTTCCCCGAGAATTTCTTCCATAATGTCTTCATGAGTTATAAGTCCGCTTGTTCCGCCAAATTCGTCTATTACTACGGCAATCTGTGATTTATGTTTTTTAAATTCATGAGCCACTTTATCAATAGGCATTGTTTCCGGCACAAACTGTATTTCTCTTAACAGAGCAGTAACTTCAAAATATTCTTTTTTAACAATAAGCGGGTAAATATCCTTTATATGAATAAAGCCTATTATATGATCCAAATCACCTTCATACACAGGATATCTTGTATACTGGTTTTCTATAATTATATTATTGAGTTCTTCAATAGAAATATCTTTTGCAACACAAACCATATCCGTTCTTGGAACCATAACCTGTGCAGCTGTTAAATCAGAAAATTTAAAAACATTTTGCAATATTTCCGCTTCTTTTTCATTAAGTACACCACCCTTGCAGCTTGCATCAATAAGCATATTTAACTCTTCAGTAGTATGAACCATATGGTGTGAATTTGCAGGTTCTATGCGGCATAAACGGAGCAGAAAATTTCCTAAACCGTTTAACAAAAAGATTAACGGTGCAAAAACTTTTGTAATAACAAACATTGGTTTAGCGACCCACAAGGTAGTTTTTTCAGGGTATTGAAGCGCTATTGATTTTGGCATTAATTCGCCAATCACAACATGAAGAACCGTTATCATTGCAAATGCTGCTGATACAGAAACAGTATGCGCCGCTATAGTATCCAGCTTTCCTGGAAGGAATGAAAAAAGCGGATGTATAAGCGTTGCCAGTGTAGATTCACCAACCCAGCCTATACCCAAACTTGCAATTGTTATACCTAACTGAACTGCCGCAATATAACGGTCAATATTTTTTACGGCATCAAGGGCAAGTTTTGCATTAAAGTTACCTTCATTTGCCAGCTGCTGTATTCTTGTCTTCCGCACACCAACCAGCGCAAATTCCGCAGCTACAAAAAAACCATTCAAAAACAATAAAGAGGCTATTACTAACAAATTAAATAAAAGCATTGTTTTATAATACTATAAATTTTATAAAAAATCAAAAGGCGGAAAATCCGCCTCTTAATTACTTGCAAAAAGTTTCGGCATAGAACACGCCAGATCCGAAAGCACCACTGTGTTTCTTAATAATTTCCATAGCCCCGTCATAGGTAACTTCTCTTGCCCAATCTCTCTGTAATTCACATAAAACCTGCATCCAGGTTACAGGGACTGCACCTGCCTGCATCATTCTGCGTACACCAGCTTTGTGAATTTGCTTGGACTGACCGGCTGATGTATCTTCAAGAAAATAAACTTCATAACCTTCTTTAAGCATCGAAAGCACTGGAAAAGTTAAACAGACCTCTGTCCAGAGAGCACCTACTATAAGTTTCTTTCTGCCTAATTTCTTTATTGCCTCTCTCGTTGGCGCATCTTCCCACGTATTAAGAGTAGTTCTGTCATAAATAGGAAGATTTGGGAAGACTTCCGTAACTTCCGGCACCATTTTACCGCTGAAACTATCTGCTCTAACTGTTGTTAACACTGTCGGAATGTCAAAGAGTTTTGCAGTCTTGCATATGCCGGAAAGGTTATTTAATAAGACAGCTCTATTCATAGACTCTACGCCGAAAACCATTTGCGGCTCATAATCTATTAAAACTAATCCTGCATTTTCAGGACTTAGTAATTCATAAATCCATTTACGATCGAACATTATTTACTCCTTATTTTTGTACACAAAACAGATTAATATCAAAGATTATATTTTATAATCCGCCAACTTAACAAAATACTTGATATACTTGTTGGTTTTAGTTATCATTATTGATACAAACGAAAAGGTAATTAAAAAGGGGATATTTATGAGCGGACACTCAAAATGGTCAACAATTAAACATAAAAAAGCTAAAACAGATTCGTTAAGAGCTGCTGAATTTCAGAAATTTTCACGCGAAATTATTGTAGCATCTAAACTTGGCGGACCTGACCCGGCAGGTAATTTCCGGCTCAGAACTGCGATTGAAAAAGCGAAAGCAGCAGGACTCCCGAATGATAATATTAAAAGAGCTATTGAAAAAGGCTCAGGAGCCGGTAACAATGAAAACTACGATGAAATGATTTATGAAGGCTATGCAGCCGGAGGCGTTGCTGTTGTTATTGAAGCTATGACTGACAATAAAAACAGAACAGCAGGAGATATTAGAAGTTACTTCACAAAATTCAACGGTAACCTTGGCGAAACTGGATGTGTAGGCTGGATGTTTGATAAAAAAGGATGTATTACTTTCAACAAAGATGATGTTGATTACGAAAAATTATTCGAAGCGGCAATAAACCTTGATGCAGAAGATATCGTTGAAGAAGATGATGAATATAAAGTTTATACTTCAATTCCAAATCTCCAGCCTGTAGCTGAAGGACTGGAAGCAGAAGGATTTAAATCAACTTCTGCAGAATTTACAAGAATTCCGCAAAATACAATTGAAGTAACAGATGAAAAAACTGCTATTAACATTATGAGATTACTCGGCAGACTTGAAGAACACGATGACGTACAAAATGTTTATGCAAATTTTGATATTGATGATAGTTTAATGGAAAAAATAGAAGCATCTCTATAGGGGTAAATGCAATAGGGTAAGGAGGAAACAAATTATGATGAACATGATGAATATGATGAAACAGGCTCAAAATATTCAGAAAAAACTGAAAGAAACTCAAGATGAGCTTAATAAAATGGATATTTCAGGAGAAGCCGGCAATGGTTCTGTGAAAGTTATCTGCGACGGTAAAGGTTTATTCAAATCAATTAAGCTTTCAGCAGAAGCTATTAATCCTGAAAACCCGTCTTCTGTATCAGAAGATACAATTGAAATGTTAGAAGATATTATCACAACAGCTATCAATCAAACTTCTGGGAAAGCTATTAAGGTTATGGAAGAAAAAATGAAAGCTGTAACAGGCGGTATCTCAATCCCGGGCTTATTCTAGGTGCTACGCACGTAGACATTAGGTCGGTTGGCAATTCTAAAACGACAAGATTGTAGTACAACTACAAGTCAACCTCTAAATAGGACTACAAAATGATTTATCCAAAATCTATAGCAGCATTAATAGAACAATTTCAAAAGTTTCCATCCGTTGGCCCAAAATCGGCTCAACGGATGGCTTTTCAGGTTTTAAAAATGCCTGTAAGCGAAGTCGAAAAGTTTGCAAACGCAATACTTGATGCCAAACGCAGTGCAAAAACCTGTGAAATTTGTTTTAATATTTCAACACAGAGCCCGTGCGAAATCTGCGAATCAACAAACCGCAACCGCTCTGTGATTTGTGTTGTCGCAGAAACAAAAGACCTAATCGCAATTGAAAAAACAAATGAATACAGAGGTTTGTATCATGTTCTGCAAGGTTTAATCTCACCGATGGATGGAATTGGAGCAGAAGATATCCGGATTAAAGAACTGCTTACAAGACTCACAAATGAAGAAGTTCAGGAAGTTATACTTGCGCTTTCCCCTTCCGTAGAAGGAGAAGCAACAAGTCTTTATTTAACAAAATTAATTAAACCTTTTGGAATAAAAATATCCAGAATTGCATTCGGACTTCCTGTCGGAGCAGATTTGGAATACGCAGACGAAGTTACACTTGCCCGTGCAATAGAAGGCAGAAGAGAATTATAAACTAACTCCTTTAAAAGCTTTTATACCGAGATATTTACCACCGGCCCCAAGTTCTTCTTCTATTCGGATAAGTTCGTTGTATTTAGCAAGTCTGTCTGTTCTTGAAAGCGAGCCAGTTTTTATAAGTCCGCAATTAACAGCAACTGCTAAATCTGCAATAAAGCTGTCTTCCGTTTCTCCGGAACGATGAGAAATGACTGCACTGTAGTTATTTTCTGAAGCAAGAAGTACTGCCTCCATTGTTTCAGTCAATGTACCTATTTGATTAGGTTTAATCAAAATAGAATTAGCGGCTTTTTTCTCAATACCTTCAAGCAGGCGCTTTGTATTAGTTACAAATAAATCATCTCCTACTAATTGGCATTTATTACCCAATTTTTGTGTTAAATTCTGCCACCCTAGCCAGTCATCCTGAGCAAGCCCGTCTTCTATCGAAATTATAGGGTAATCTTGCACAAGCTCTGCCAGATAGTCAATCATTTGTTCAGAAGTCATTTTTTTATTTTCGCCTTTTAGATAATACTGACTCAAAGAACAAACACCGCCGGAGCATTCACCTTCTTCATATAGTTCAGAAGCTGCAACATCAAGACAGAGTTTAACATTATTAGTATTGTAGCCTGCTTTTTCTATAGCTGATATGATAACTTCAATAGCATCTCTTGTTGAATTTAAATTTGGAGCGAATCCGCCTTCATCTCCGACCGTTGTTGCCAGCCCTTTTTCATTCAAAATAATCTTTAGGGTATGAAATATTTCTGAGCCTGCTTGCAATGCTTCACTAAAAGTAGACATTCCTACGGGAGAAATCATAAATTCCTGAAAATCAATATTATTATTTGCATGCGCCCCGCCGTTTAGAATATTCATCATTGGAGTAGGTAAAACTCTTCCGTTTAAACCTCCCAAATACCTGTATAAAGGTATTCCTAAGGCTTCCGCACCGGCCCTTGCACATGCCAGAGAAACCGCAAGCATTGCATTTGCACCGAGAGTAGACTTATTAAAACTGCCGTCCATTTCCATCATTAAGCCATCGATAAGCTGCTGGTCAAAAGCATCCTCACCAAGAAGATTTGGTGTAATAATAGAATTGATATTATCAATTGCTTTTTGTACACCTTTGCCCATATATTCACCTTTGACATTATCACGCAGCTCTTTTGCTTCATAAATACCGGTGGAAGCGCCCGAAGGGACAGATGCTCTGCCTATTGAACCGTCAATAAGCTTTACATCAACCTCTACTGTAGGATTTCCTCTTGAATCAAGAATTTGCCTTGCTCTGATATCTTCTATTTCGCACATAATTTTATCTCCTTCCTGCAAAGAAGTTTATTCAAGTATATTAATAAAATCTATTCTACAATCAGATATATTTTTGATTTTTTCAGAGAAATGAATATAATATAAATATGAAAAAGTTTTTTATCTGTTTAATCATAATG
Source organism: Candidatus Gastranaerophilales bacterium (assembly GCA_900552525.1). Lineage (GTDB taxonomy): Bacteria > Cyanobacteriota > Vampirovibrionia > Gastranaerophilales > Gastranaerophilaceae > CAG-196. The sequence continues at coordinate 23,506 of UNSK01000015.1, forward strand.
AGCTTTGCCCTTCCATCCCACGCTTTTTTCTGGAATAAAAAAGATAAAGCGCTGGAAAAAGAGCTTCAGGGTAAGGGTTATGCCGGAACTTTACCCAACCTTGGAGATAAAATAGAAAAAACTAAGACAAAAGTAACAACCCCGATTTTTGAATCGCAGGACGGTTTTAATAATCCTTCTGATTTAAAGCCGGTTCCTAAAGATAATCCGGCCTTCATTAACATTATTCAGAAAAAAGATAAAACATCAGAATTTACCAATGATGCAGCTGAAATCATCCCGATGCTTGAAAAACTTGTCGACTGCATAGATGATAACGAAAATTTACAGCTTTTTATTACAAAAGCCAATCTGTTAACATTAAACATTGATAACCTTACTGAAAAATACAATGGGAAACCGGAAAGCTACTACGAATCATTTAGAAAGCTGCAGGAAGTTAACAGGTATGTTAAATCTATTGCAGCACTTAGACGCGAAGCCGTAACTTACCAGAGATATCTTGCTTATTCCTCAAGCGGGTCAATCTATAATCCCGATAACATAAATCAGCAGCTTCAATATTTGCTTGAAGAACTAAACTCTGCAATACTCTTGTTAAGAAGTGATGGATAACCTGTAATTTGCGGCGAGAAACCCTGCTAATGTAAATAATAGACCGAGCAGGCAGCTTAACAGCATATAACCTGCACCGTGAATAATTTTTCCGTCTTTAAAAAAAGAAAAAACTTCATAATTAAAAGTGCTGAATGTTGTCAAACCGCCAAGAAACCCTACTGTTATAAATAATTTTAAGTGCTGAGGCAAAAGCGCAGTCTTATTTAAAGTAAGCCCGAAAATGTATCCTATCGCAAAGCATCCGGCGATATTAACAACAAAGGTTCCTACATAAGGCATTCCAAAGCATTTTCCTGCACATAAAGTCATTAAATACCTGAGTACAGCACCTATGCCTCCTCCCGCAAAAACTGCTACTAATTCATATAACATCTATACCTCTTTCCACGTAGGACCGCAATTTACATCAACAACAAGAGGTACTCTAAGAGGAATATTTTTCAGTTCCATACATCTCATTACAAGCTCTTTTACAATTTCCAGCTCCTCTTTTGGTACTTCAAATACAAGTTCGTCGTGAACCTGCATAATCATTTTAGTTTTGAGATTTTTGGCTTCTAATTCGCGTTCAACTTTCACCATTGCCATCTTTATCAAATCAGCTGCTGTACCTTGCAATGGTTGATTAATCGCAGCACGCTGTGCAAATTCTCTAATCGAATAAGTTGAACTGTTTAATTCAGCAGAAAGATAACGTTTTCGTCCAAATATAGTTTCTACATAACCTTTTTTATTAACAAACTCGACTTCTTCATTCATATACTCCTTAACCCCCGGATAAGTTTTGAAGTACTTATCAATAAACTCCTGAGCCTCATTATTAGTAATTCCAAGGTTTTTAGCAAGCCCGTACTTAGACTGTCCGTATACAATACCAAAATTAACAGCTTTTGCTCTTCGCCGCATTTCTTTAGTAACTTTTTCCAGTTTTACTCCAAAGACTTTAGAAGCTGTAATTGCGTGAATATCTTCTCCGGAATTAAATGCTTTTATAAGGTGCATATCGCCGGAAACATGGGCTAAAAGTCTTAATTCTATTTGAGAATAATCCGCTGACATAATTAGAGAATTTTCTTTGTCAGCAGCGCAGAATGCAGCACGAATCTTATTTCCTTCTTCTGTTCGAATTGGAATATTTTGCAAGTTAGGATTTGAAGAAGATAACCGGCCAGTTACTGTCAATGCTTGATTATAAGTCGTGTGCAGCCTTCCATCTCTTTTGCTTATCAATGTTGGAAGCACATCTGCATATGTCGATTTTAATTTAGAGAATTTTCTGTGCTGCAATATATATTCGCAGATTTCATATTCCTCCGCAAGTTCTTCCAGAACTTCCGCGCCCGTAGAACGAGATTTCTTCTTCTTTGTCTTGATTTCCAATTTATCAAACAAAACTTCGGCAACCTGTTTAGGTGAATTTATATTGAAAGGTCCGCCGGCCAGCTGGTAAATTATATCTTCTAACTCTGCGAGTTTTTCTGTCATATATGCAGAAAGATCTTTAAGATATTCAACATCAATTGTAACCCCGGTATGTTCCATTTTCGCAAGAACAATCGTAAGCGGTATTTCAATTTCTACAACAAGTTCCTGTTCTTTTTCTTTAAGTTTCTTCTGCCATACATCATATAGCCTGAAAATTGAATAAGCTTCGTCACAGGCAAATTTTACAAAATCATCATCGTCATCCTCTGTCATAATATGTTTAAGAAAATCCAATGCCTGTGAATCAAGATCATGTCTTCTATTTGGATCTTTTACATAGCTTGCAAGAAGCATGTCATACTCAAGTCCCGCAGGCTCATAACCATTGTCCATAAGAGTTCTAAAATCTGATTTTGCATCATATCCTAAAATTTTTATTTCAGGATTTTCAATTATATTTTTAAGCTTTGGAACTATTTCAGCCGGAAAATAATAACTTTTACCGTTAGAAACAGAGATACCTGTTATTAAATCATTCTTTGAGTATACCTTTAATGCAAGCCTTTCAGATTTTGTTAATTCATTAATAATCTTATCAGCGTCAGCTTCGTGTACAGCCTGATATTCAAACGGGATATCTGCAACAGTTTCCTTTATTGCCTGTGTAAATAGATTTTGCTGCACAGATCCTGTCGGTTGAGTTTCAAAAAGACTAAGATTTGAAAAATCATTATTGCTGTCATTGCCGCTGCTAAAAGAAGAAAGAATTTTATCAATTTTCTTTATGAAAGTATAGAACTGCATTTTTCTCAAAAATTCTGATACATTCTCTATTTTAGGTAAAGTAACCGAAGCATGGTTTATATCAAAATCAATGTCCACATCCCTGATTATTGTGGCAAGCTCTTTTGATAATATAGCTATATCTCTTCCTTCGCAAATTTTATTTCTTACGGCATTTTCAGGAATATTATCACAATCAGCCAGAATTTCCTCCAGATTATTATAACGGCTTAATAGTTTCTGTGCAGTTTTTTCTCCAATCCCCTTAATACCAGGAATATTGTCAGAAGAATCTCCGCGCAGCCCTTTATAATCAATCACCTGATTCGGATATACTCCTAATTTATCGTAAACTCTTTTCCAATCATATTCCAGAAGTTCACCCTTTGTTGGAATTAAAACTTTTACCGTACCTTCTTTATCAATTAACTGAAAACTATCCTGATCACCGGTTAAGATTAAAGTATTATGCCCGCCAGAAGATGCTTGTTTTGAAATCGTTCCGATAATATCATCAGCCTCAAACCCTTCTTTTGTAATCATCGGAATATCAAAAGCTTTAAGCCCCTCGCAGATTAGGCCGAGCTGGCTTTTCATAGTATCCGGCATAGCCTCCCTGTTAGCCTTGTACTCTTCGTATTTTTCGGTTCTAAAAGTTCTTCTGCCAACATCAAACGCCACTGCTATAAAGTCCGGATGAATTTTCTCCAGCAAATCAAAAACAGCTTTAAAAAAACCATACACAGCCCAGGTAGGCTGATTTTCAGAATTCTTCATCCCCGTCCTCTCCAGTGCAAAAAACTGGCGGTAAGCTAACGCGTGTCCGTCGATTAGTATCAAAGTCTTTTTATCTTCTGGCATATCATACTCCCTTATTTAAAAATATTATATCATAATTGTGGTACAATACTAATGTGTTAACTAAAGGAGTGTGTATATGCAGATTAATCGTAATCAACAAATTTTAATGGAAATGGTAGAAAATTACAAAAAACTTAAAGAAGTTGATTCTATAGGTTTAGGAGGTTCATCAACTGCAAAAATGGCCGATAATAAATCTGATTATGATATTTATATATATGGAAAAAATGAACCGCCTGTTGAAGACAGACGAAAAATTGCAGAAAAATTTGCGGATAATCCGGAAGTAGACAACCATTACTTTGAAACTGGAGATACCTTCAGACTCCGTGCGACAGGCAAGCCTATAGATATTATGTATAGAAATCCCGAGTTTATAGAAAACAACGTAAAATGGGTTTGGGAAGAAGGCAATGCATCACTAGGGTACACAACATGCTTTGTGGATAACATTCAGAAAACAGAAATTCTTTACGATAAAAACGGATGGCTCAAAAACATAAAAGAACGGGTTAGCACGCCATATCCTGACAAATTAGCCCAAAACATTATCCAGAAGAATTTTACATATTTAAAAGACGCAATGTTTTCATACAGGGATCAGATTGCATCTGCAATAGAAAGAGCCGATTTTGTAAGCATAAATCATAGATGTGCTGCTTTTCTGGCAAGCTACTTTGATATAATTTTTGCAAAAAATAAAGTTCTTAACCCGGGTGAAAAGAAACTCATTCCATTTGCTTTAAACAATTGTAAAATACTGCCTAAAGATTTTGAGCATGATGTAAAAACTCTGGCTGTAGGAGATATTGCAAAAAGACTTCCGACTGCAGATAACCTGATTGAAAATCTAAGAAAGATTCTTTAGTAAAAAAAAGAGCCATATGGCTCTTGGAATTAAGAATAGCTGGAAGTATGAAAAAGATTTAATACTTATATTAAATCAGGATAACCTAAAAAAACTATCAGTAGGGTGGGGAGTATTTGAGCATTTATTAAGCAATATGAAGTTTCTTATTGCAATATAAGCATGCACATGGTACGATTATCTTGTCGGACTGCTAAAGAACGCTTTTTTTGAGCAAAAATTAATTTAGTAAGCGACGAGTAGAAGGGTGTCACCAGATGCAGTTTTTACTCATTTTACCACCCGTAATTTATAAAGGAAAACGTATGAACACAGATCCTATAGCAGATATGCTAACAAGAATCAGAAACGCTAATATCGTTTCACATCCGTCAGTAGAAATGCCTTCTTCAAAGCTTAAAGTAGCTCTGGCAAAATTATTAAAATCAGAAGGTTTTATTACTGATTACTCAGAAAGAGCAGAAGGCCACTTCAAATACTTAACTATTGAATTAAAGTATGACGAAGCTAACAAACCTGTTATTTCAAACCTAAAAAGAGTTTCAAAACCAGGTCTTAGAAACTATTGCAAAGCTAAAAACCTTCCTCAAGTTTTAGGCGGTATGGGTATAGCAATTGTATCTACCAGCAAAGGTCTTTTAACTGACCGTAAGGCTAGAAAAGAAAACCTCGGCGGAGAAATCCTCTGTTACGTATGGTAGTGCTACGCACGTAGACATTGAGGCGGCTGGTTTAGCAAAGATACCAGATTGTATTTTGCATTACAAGCCCGCCTTCAGGTAAAACTACTAGACTAGCACAAAACACTTTAATCGGGTTCAATTGGCAGAAAAGCCCGATATCACACAAAAAGGAGAAATTAATATGTCAAGAATTGGTAAAAAACCTATTGAAATTCCTTCTGGAGTTGAAGTTAAAATAGAAGGAAACGTTATTACTGCAAAAGGACCAAAAGGTACTGAATCTGTTACTTTTAGAGAAGAAGTAAAAGTTTCTGTTGCAGACAATCACATTATTGTAGAACCAAACTCAGATGATAGAAAAACAAATGCTTTACACGGTTTATACAGAACATTAATTGCTAACGCAATACATGGTGTTTCTCAAGGTTTTGAAAAGAAACTTGAAATCGTTGGTGTTGGTTACCGTGCAAATATGGAAGGCTCAAACCTTAACATGGCATTAGGTTACTCTCATCCTGTATTAATAGTTCCTCCAGCTGGAGTTACTTTATCAGTTGAAGCTAACACTAAAATCAGCGTTAAAGGTTCTAACAAACAAACAGTCGGCGATGTTGCAGCATTCATAAGAAGCAAACGTCCACCTGAAGTATACAAAGGAAAAGGCGTTAAATATGAAGGCGAACATATCAGACGTAAAGCTGGTAAAGCCGGTAAAAAATAGTGCTACGCACGTAGACAAATGGGCGGCTAGTTTAGCCCAAATACTAAACTGGTTTTTGGTACGACAAGCCCGCCTTTAGGTTAAACTACAAGAAAAAGCCCGCATAAACTCTTGACTAACCATCAAGAAAGTTTGGGTAAATAAAAGAAAGGTTAAAAAATGATTAAACAAGAAATTAGAAAACCTAAAGTACAAAAAAGACATCAAGCTATCAGGGTTAAACTTTCAGGAACTTCTGAATTTCCTAGATTAGCTGTTTATAGAAGTACAAAACACATTTATGCTCAATTAATTGATGATGAAAAACATGTAACAATTTGTTCAGCATCTTCAGTTGATAAAGACCTTAAAGAAAAATTAGCACACGGCGGTAACATTGACGCTGCTAAAGTTGTTGGTGAAGCTATTGCTAAAAAAGCTCTTAAGGCTGGCATTGAATGTGTTGTATTCGACAGAGGCGGCTTCCTTTACCATGGTAGAGTTGCTGCTCTTGCAGATGCAGCCAGAGAAGCTGGTTTGATGTTCTAAAAACTTGAAAAGCTCCCCAAAAGGGAGCTTTTTCTTACCAGCTGAACATTACACCATGTCTAAAATTACCATTGTTATATATCATTGATTCAGGATACATTGTTTTGAAAAAAGTAATTTGAGTTTCCTGCTCAGAATTTATCCCCGGCGTTGGTGAGATATTTGAAGAATTATTTTCTGAATCTGTCTTATCAGAGCCTTGAGAAGGAGTGTTATTTGTATTACCGGAGGAGCTTGATGAAGAATTAGTACATAATGAACCTCCATAGTTTTCCGGCTGCCAGTTAGAAACAACAGCCTGAATTCTTGATGCAGGATTTGACAGAGCTATACAGCCTGTTTGTTGAGAATTATTATTGCATTTTGAATACATACTCTCAACATTTGCAACAGACTGTTTCAGAGCATTGTATGCGTTAGCGTAATGCGGAACTTCAAATTGATAAACTCCAGAGTAGGTAATCCAGCCGGTAGAAGCAGGAGAGCCATAACGGCAGCCATCATACTGAACTATTGTTATTGTATTTGATTTTGTTATATAAAACTGCAAAGAATAAACTTTCTTTTTATCCGGCTCTTTTTGAGGTAAATTATTATTAGAATTGCCATTATCACTGCTATTTTCTTCATTATCAGGAAGATTCTCACTCGGATTATCAGATAGACAGCCTAAATTGTAGCTTATGCCGGAGTCATTTGATAAAATAATACACTTATTTACCTCAACCCAAATGTCACGACTTATATTAGGCTCCATATTTGAATAAAAAGCCGGCCCGTAGGTATTAATATTAAAAAATGATATATTACCAGGAGGTTGAAATTTACATTTAGTAACCGCTTTAGGCTTAGTTGCTACTCCATTCCTCACGTATCTTTCATACATCCCGCCGTCTACATAACATTCATAGTATCCATGTAAATTGGCCTGTTTTGGTTTTTTAGGACGTGTTGTAATAACTTTTGTGACAGCAGCAAAAAAGATTGACACTACTGCCATGACAACTAGAGCTTCTGCCAGAGAAAAACCTTTTTTCATAACTTAAATTCTCCTACATAACATTTTTTACAAAATGTTGTTTTTTACTTTTTAAACTATTTTATATCATCAATATTGATTATTCAAGTAATTCTTTTCTTATAAGCTGCCAGAAAATATCCTCTAAAAATGTTGTTTTTACTGAGAGCATAACATTTTGTAAAATTTGTTACATTATATTATTCACAAATATTGTTACATTTCATTACAAAACGACCATATTATCATCTTTCCCTATCTATTTATAACATTTTCTGATAAAATGTTATCTGAGGGCTTAGGTTATGAATACAAAAAGAATATATTTATCAGCTATTGCATTAATTGTAGCACTATCATCAATCCAGATTTCAGAAGCAAAAATGACTAAAGAGGCACATGCTCTTTATCAACAAGCTTGCAACTATGAATATAAAAGCGACTATTTATCAGCTATAAGCACAATTCAAAAAGCACTTGCAATTAATGGAGATGATGCAATGCTTTATACAAAAATTGCCGGTTTATATTCTGATGTTGGGCGCTATGAAGATGCTCTAGGTGCTTACAAAAAAGCAATTAAACTTCGCCCGAATGATGCTTTTATATATATAAGCATGGGAAATATTCTGCAAACAATGGGAGATTATGAGAACGCTTATAATTCTTTTATGCAGGCTCAACAGATTTATCCTGAATACAAATATAATTACCTGAACCTTGCTAATATTGAGTATTTCCGAAAAAATTATAAAAACGCAATAGAAAATTATAATACTTTTCTAAGCGCTTATCCGGAACATCAAGAAGCTAGCGAAAATCTTGCCAATGTTTATTATGCTTCAAATGAACCGGAAAAAGCATGCGATATTTATGCAAACGTGTACAAAAAGTATCCAACAGCCTTCAAGGATTTTGCAAATTACGGCATGGCTTTATATGATACTAAACAGTTTCAAGCAGCATCTGAAATGTTAGAAAAAGCCATAGAAGATAATCCTGATGACGAAGCATTACTTGCAAAACTTGCTCTCTCATACCAAAACATGGATGAAAATGACAAGGCTCTCGAAACATTCCAAAAAGTTTTTGAACTAAATCCAAAATTAGTTGCTTTGAAGTTTGACTATGCAAACCTGCTTGGAAATATGGATAAAAATGAAGAAGCTATTGAGCAGTACAAGGAATATTTGACAGCATTTCCAGATGATGCTGATGCTTACAGAAATCTCGGTTTAGTTTATAAAAAACTTGATAATAATGATTTAGCTTTATTCAATTTTGAAAAATCATATTCTAAAGATTCCTCAAATGTCGAAACAAAAAAAGAATTAGCACTTTGCTATCATAAGAAACAGGATTATGTAAATGCCCTTAAGTACTATGATTTAGCATTAAAAACAGAACCTGATAATTATGAGCTTCTTGCCAACAAAGCTCTTACTCTTCATGCAATGAATAATTATGTTGCTTCAATAGAGATTTATAAATCATTACTTGAGAAACAACCAAACGAACGCCTGCAGCAAAATCTAACCGCAGCATCTATTGCATATGGCTATGATTTACTAAACAAACAAGATTACGGACAGGCAATTCTGTATTTTGAAGACGCAATTGATTTAAATGCTAATGAAGCATCTGCTTATTTTGGTTTTGCACAAGCAAATGAAAAAATGGGCTGCACTGATATTGCATTAACTAATTATGAAAAAGCTGTGTCGCTAGCTCCCGGTAACAGAGAATTTAATATCGCTCTAAGAGATTTTAAAAATGCCCACAAGGATACTACAGCTTCAACAGCAGCAGAGAAACCGAAACCACAGGTTAATGAACAAGCTGTAACCTATGACAGCCTAATTAAGCTGGGCGATGAAGCATACAAGCAGCAAAAATACACAGATGCAATCGATTACTATACAAAAGCTGTTGTATTTATTCCTCAGGATAAAGTTACGATGCTTAAAATTGCAAATATATACAAGCTCTTAGGAAATAATGCTAAAGCACTTAGTTTCTATGACAAAATTTTAACAATAGACGAAAATAGTGTTGACGCATATTTTAACAAAGGCCTTGTTCTTGCCAGCCAAAAAAATTACGACGAAAGTATTAAGTGTTTTGAAAAAGTAATTGTATTATCACCTGATTATCCTTATGCTTATTATTCTTTAGGGATGGCATACGAACAAAAAGATGATTCTCAAAAAGCGCTCGAATACTATTATTTATATGCAGGCATTGAAAAAGACGAAAAAATGCTAAATGTAGTTAATCAAAAAATTAAACAATTAGAAAAATGATAAAACTGCTTAAAATTTTTATACTGGTTATTGTTTCTTTTTGCCTGTGCTCATGCACATTTGAAAGGGGCTTAATTTTATTTAACCCCCAGCCTGTAACAAGAGAAAATGCTCTTCAGGATCAAAAAGTTTTTAATGAAGGCCAGCGCGTATATTATTTATTTATTGCCCCGAAAAAGATGAATAACGAATTTATTCGAGTTCAAGTTTTTAAAATGACAGATAATGCACCGTGGGGAGGAAATGAAGTCGTAAGGACAAAAGATTACAGACTTATGCTGGATGAAAGATACTATCATACCAATTATTTTACACTTTATGAGAAAGGCAGATACGTCATGCAGGTATTCTCCCATGATGATTTTCAGCACCCTTTAGCACTAAATGACTTTTATGTAAAATAATACTGCTAAAATATATTAGCTGGGTGTCGAATAGACACCCTTTGAAAAATAGTATACATATATGGTATAGAAGATGCATCAAAGTTTACAAAGTAATTAAAAAAGGGAGTCTTTAGAAAAATGAATCAGTTGACAGAGAGAGAAATTGAAATAATGAATCTAGTTACATCCGGTTTTGACAATCAAGAGATATCAAAAAAGCTTTGTATATCACCAAGCATAACTAATGCATGTGTGTCCAATATTTATCATAAATTGGATTATAAAAATAGAGTTAACTCTGCTATAAACAAATAAAAGTAGGCAAAAAGAAATCTGCTTTTTACAAAGCAGATTTCTTTTTATTTTGATTTTTGGCCAAACATTTGTCTGCCAATATACCTTTGCACTGCAAATAGATAATGACTAACAAGGCGCAGGAGTGTTACCCGCACAAACTCGTATACATTAACTACCAGCTAGCTTTGGTTACGCCTGGCAAAAGACCCTGATGAGCCATTTTTCTTAAACAAATTCTGCAAAGACCGAAATCTCTGTGGTAACCATGAGGTCTTCCACATATGCTGCATCTGTTATGTAATCTAACTGTAGGATATTTACCTTTAGCAGCAAGTTCTTCACGTCTTTTTTCTTTGTTTATCATCGCTTTTTTAGCCATGATTTTCTCCTTTATTACATCATTTAGTTTCTAACTATATCTTAGCACAATCGGGACATTAAAGTCCATCTGTACTTTGCCTCTGGGACTAACCCTTTGCCACACCTTTGAAAGGCATACCTAATAATCTTAACAATTCTCTTGCTTCATCGTCTGTATTAGCAGTTGTGATAATAGATACGTTCATACCTTTTACCAAATCAACTTCTTCATAAGTGATTTCAGGGAACAAAGATTGTTCTTTCAAACCAAGAGTATAATTGCCTCTGCCATCAAAACTCTTAGCAGAAATTCCTCTAAAGTCACGAATACGAGGAAGAACGACACAGATTAATTTTTGCAAGAAATCGTACATTCTTTCGCCTCTTAATGTAACCATTGCACCAACCGGCATACCTTCTCTCAATTTGTATGAAGCAATTGATTTTTTAGCTTTTGTAACCATTGCTTTTTGACCGGCAATTTTTGTTAATTGTGCTTGAATTGCATCAGCAATTTTAGAGTTGTGAGAAGCTTCACCAACACCCATGTTTAAAACGATTTTATGAAGCTTAGGAATCATCATATCGTTTTCATAACCGAATTTTTCTTTAAGTGCTGCTTTTACTTCTTCATTATATTTTGCTCTTAAGCTTTTTGTTCTAGTCATTTTTCTTTTCCTTTACTTTAAGACGGTATCAACACCAGAGAGGAATAAATAGATTTTGTCGAATTCTATTTATTGACTTAATGCCCCGCTGTGTTAAACGTCTAACTGTTCACCACATTTTTTGCATACGCGAACTTTTTTACCGTCCACTACTGCATGTTTAATTCTGGTAGGCTTTTCGCAGCTAGGGCATACAATCATTACGTTAGAAGAATCAATAGGAGCTTCCTTCTTGATTAATCCACCTTGAATGCCGTATGCAGGATTAGCTTTCGTAGCCTTGGTAATCATATTAATACCTTCTACAACAACCTGAGATTCAGATGGTATAGATTTCTTAATGTTACCAGTCTTTCCTTTATCTTTGCCTGCAGTGATGATAACTTTATCACCGGTTTTTACATGCAAGCTTTTTTTATTACTATCTGTCATTTTATTTATTCTCCGTTTACTAGATAACTTCCGGTGCAAGAGAAACAATCTTCATGAAGTTTTTGTCTCTCAATTCCCTTGCTACAGGTCCGAAAACACGAGTTCCGCGAGGGTTGCCGTCTTTGTTGATAATAACAGCTGCGTTTTCATCAAATCTGATAACTGAGCCGTCTGCACGTTTTATATCATGTTTTGTTCTAACGATAACTGCTTTTACAACTTCAGACTTTTTAACTGTCATATTCGGAGTTGCATCCTTTACTGTTGCAACAACAACATCACCAACAGCTGCAAATTTTTTATTTGAGCTTCCCATTACACGGATAACTAATAATTCTTTAGCACCTGTATTATCTGCTACTACTAGTCTTGTTTCTTGTTGTATCATTTTTCCGTTTCCTTTTCTTTCCCTGAGCGTCCATGAACTATGCGTTTAATTCACCCGAACAGGGGTTTTAATTACTAACTACTTAGCTTTTTCTACGATAGATTCTACAACCCATCTCTTGCTTCCTGAAATTGGTTTTGATTCGATAATTCTTACTGTATCGCCAATACCGCATTCATTCTTTTCATCATGAGCTTTGTAGTTTTTGTTTGATTCAATAATCTTTTTATATTTTGGGTGTGGGTTGTATGACGCAACTTTTACGACTACTGTCTTATCCATTTTGTCACTTATAACTACACCTTGTTTTTCTTTTTTAGGCATTTGACACCTCTTTTTCCTTAATTACAGTTTTTGCTTGAGCTACTAAACGTTTTGTTTTAGAAATCTCTGCAGTATTTTCTAATTTATGCATTGATTTTTGAATTCTAAAATCAAGTAGTTGTTTTTTAGATTCTTCAACAAATTGCTTTAACTCATCAACTGTTTTTTCACGCATTTCACTTAATTTCATTGTTATTATTCCTTAATTTTTATACAAATTATACAGATTCTCTTTCAATAACTTTAACCTTGATAGGCAATTTTTGTGCTGCTAACTCTAATGCGTTAATAGCAACTGCTCTATCAAAATAATCAAGTTCAAACAAGATTCTGTTTGGTTTTACAACTGATACCCAGTATTCAACGTTACCTTTACCTGAACCCATACGAGTTTCTGCAGGTTTTGCAGTAATCGGTTTATCCGGGAATATTTTAATCCAAACGTTACCGCCACGTTTGATTTCACGGGTCATAGCACGTCTTGCAGCCTCTATCTGACGGCTGGTAATCCAACCTGGTTCTAGAGCTTTAAGAGCGTAACGACCAAATTCAAACTCAGTACCTCTTGTTTCGGTACCTTTCATTCTACCTTTCATCATCTTGCGGTATTTTGTCTTTTTTGGCATTAACATTATATTGTTCTCCTGTTATTTTCTATTTTGTTTCTACAGGTCTGCGTTTTCCGCGTCTTCCACTAAAACGTTCACCTGATGAATTTTTTGAGTCTTTTGATTTAATGTTCATGTCTGCTTTTTCACCAGGCATTAAATTGCCTTTGAAAATCCAAACTTTAACACCAATCTTACCCATGATTGTGTCTGCTTCTGTGAAACCATAGTCTACATCAGCTCTGAGAGTTTGAAGAGGAATTCTTCCTTCTTTTGCCCATTCGCTTCTAGCGATTTCTGCACCGCCTAAACGACCTGATACCATAATTTTGATACCTTGAGCGCCGGCTCTCATTGTTCTCTGCATTGCTTGTTTCATTGCACGTCTGAATGCAATACGTTTTTCAAGCTGTTGTGCTACAGATTCAGCTACCAATAAAGCATCAACATCAATTCTTGCAACTTCTACCACATTGATGATTACCGGTTTACCTAAATATTTTGAAACTTCTGCTTTAAGTTCTTCAATACCTTGACCGCCTCTGCCTACTACGATACCAGGTTTTGCTGTTACAACTGTTATTGTAGTATTTTGAGATTTTCTATCGATTAAGATATTTGCAACACCTGCTGCATATAGTTTCTTCTTGATAAATTTTCTAATTTTAGCATCTTCTGCTACGAATTCAGCATAATCTTTAATCTTAGCAAACCATGTGCTTGACCAAGGTCTGATTATACCTACTCTAAATCCGGTTGGATGTGTTTTTTGTCCCATTTCCTTATTTCCTCTATTTTACTGCGTCACTAACTTTAATTGTGAGGTGAGATGTACGTTTGAGTCTTCTGTATATACGACCTTGTGCTCTTGGTTTACCTCTTTTGTACGTTACACTCTCGTCCGCAAAAATTTCAGAAACTTTGAGGGCGTCAGATTTCACACCGGCTTGTTCAAAAGCGTTTGCAGCTGCTGCTTTTAAGTTCTTTTCAACTACTCTGGCTGCAAAATACGGCATAAAACGTAACATATCAAGAGCGTCATTAACAGCTTTTCCTCTTACTTCGTTGATTACTCTGCGAAGTTTTCTTGCTGTCATTTTTATGTTTGTTTGTCTTGCTTTAGCTTCCATTTTTATTTTCCTTATATTCTTTTTAATTAATTCTTAATCAAAAATTTCGTACAGACTATTTACGTTTTGCTGTCTTATCAGAACCTGCGTGCCCTCTGTACATTCTTGTAGGCGCAAATTCACCCAATTTGTGTCCAATCATTTGCTCTGTTACGTATACTGGAACGTGGGTTTTACCGTTGTGTACGGCAATTGTGTGTCCCAACATATCAGGAATAATCATGGATGCTCTTGACCAAGTTTTTACAACTTTGTGTTCAGAATTTTCATTCATCTTGTTGATTTTCTTTTGAAGAGCTTCTTCTACATATGGGCCCTTTTTTAATGAACGTGCCATTAATTTCTCCTTTTATATATTTGTATTAATGTTCATAAAAATATTTTTTGCGGGGTAGGGGTAAATATTTTATATTTACCCTACACGCTTAATTTATTTTTTTCTACGTCTTACGATTAGTTTATCAGACGCTTTATTTTTCTTTCTTGTCTTATAGCCAAGAGCAGGTTTACCCCAAGGTGTTTTAGGATGTCCGCCTGGACCTGTTTTACCTTCACCACCACCGTGAGGGTGATCACAAGGGTTCATTGTTACACCACGTACTGTTGGTCTAACACCCATATATCTCTTTCTTCCGGCTTTACCAATTGATAAGTTTTTGAATTCAGCATTACCAAGAGTACCAACTGTTGCCATACATTCTTTTCTTACCATTCTCATTTCGCCAGAAGGAAGCTTGATTGTTACATAGTTGCCTTCTTTAGCCATAACCTGTGCAAAGTTACCTGCTGAACGAACCATTTTTCCGCCTCTGCCTGGTTCAAGTTCAATATTATGAACAATTGTACCAAGAGGGATTAATTCTAACGGTAAAGCATTACCTGTCTGAATTGCTGCTTCTGGTCCGCTTACGATTACATCACCTACGTTCAAACCTTCTGGAGTAAGGATGTATCTTTTTTCACCATCAGCATAGAAAACTAATGAAATTCTTACGTTTCTGTTTGGATCGTATTCAATAGTTTTTACTGTGGCTGGAACACCGAATTTTTCTCTTTTGAAGTCTATTATACGGTAAGCTTGTTTTACACCGCCACCTTTATGACGACAAGTTATTCTACCGGTATTGTTTCTGCCGGCAGTCTTGTTTAATTTCTTCAATAAAGATTTTTCAGGAGTTGATGTAGTGATTTCTTGATAATCACTCTTTGTCATACCTCTTTGTCCCGGAGATGTCGGATTAATTTTACGAATTGCCATTTTTATTTTCTCCTATTATTATCTTTTTTAAATAGCTGTTAATTCTTCGATTGGATCGCCTTCAACAGTAACAATTGCTTTCTTTGAAGAATCTGTTCTGCCAAATTTTAAACCCATTCTTTTTTCATGTGACGGCATATAAACTGTTTGAACTTTTTTAACTTTTCTGCCAGGGAAAGCAAGTTCTACAGCCTGAGCAATTTCAACTTTTGTTGCATCTTTTTGAACTTCAAAAGTATATTTACCTAAAGCTGTTGCCATCATTGATTTTTCAGTTATAATCGGTCTTTTGATTACATCGTATAACTTTTCGATATTTCTTCTTTCTTTACTCATTATTGCAACCTTTCTGTAACATCATTTACAGCTTTTTCTGTCATTACAACGAAATCAGCTTCAAGTAAGTCCTTAACATTTAAGTTTGAAGGTAATAAAAGTTTTACTGAAGGAATATTACCTGCTGCTAAACTTAAATATTTATTTTCTTCTGCTGTTGTATCAGCAATAACAAGAATCTTGCCAGCAAGATTTAATGATTTGATGATACCAGCCATCAATTTTGTTTTTGGTTCAGTAATAGCTGAGAAGTCTTTTACTACTACTAATTGTTCTTCTCTAGCAGAAAGAGCTGATTTAAGAGCTAACTTTCTAGCTTTTTGAGGCATATTGATTTCAAAACTTCTAGGTTTTGGTCCAAAGATAACACCACCGCCTGCGAATAGAGGTGATCTTAAAGAACCTGCTCTAGCACGTCCTGTACCTTTTTGTTTCCAAGGTTTCTTTCCGCCGCCAGAAACTTCTGCTCTTGTTTTAGCACAAGCAGAACCTTGTCTTGCATTGTTTAATTGTCTTCTTAGTGCAAGGTGCATTACATGCAAGTTTGGTTCAACACCGAAAACTGCTTCGTTTAAAGTGATTTCACCTAACTTTTCACCATTTGTATTTAATAATTGTTTTGACATTGTTTTTTCCCTTTATTATTAATTGTCCGTTTAAACTGCTTACCGCTTGCTAATGCTTTATATGGCAAGACCAGCCGGATGTTTTTTAGACTTATCCTTGTCTTTCCTTTTTGTTAATTCCACTTAGTACGGCTAGGAACGATTGTTACCAATCTGCCTTCGCACCCTGGAACTGACCCCTTAACTAAAACTAAACCGTTTTCAGAATCAACTTTAACTAATTTTAGTTTAGTAATTGTAACTCTTTCGTTGCCCATGTTACCAGCCATTCTTTTACCTTTGATAACACGGCTAGGAGTTGTACCCGCACCGATTGAACCAGGTTCTCTGTGGTTTTTAGAACCGTGAGCCATAGGTCCTCTTCCAAAGTTCCATCTTTTAACTGTACCCTGGAAACCTTTACCAATTGAAGTGCCGGTTACGTCAACTTTCTGTACATCGTTCAATACTGATAAATCAATTTCCTGACCTACTTTGAAGTCAGCAGGATTTTCAACTCTGAACTCTTGTAAATGTCTGTAATTGTT
The DNA here is from genome assembly GCA_900552525.1 of Candidatus Gastranaerophilales bacterium. Classification (GTDB taxonomy): domain Bacteria; phylum Cyanobacteriota; class Vampirovibrionia; order Gastranaerophilales; family Gastranaerophilaceae; genus CAG-196. The sequence continues at coordinate 40,654 of UNSK01000015.1, forward strand.
CAAACCATTTTTCTTGAAGTGACCGATTTCAGCTTTTGTTAAATGTTTTTCTTTAGCTGCAATCGTACCAACTTGTATAGCATTGTAACCATCAGTTTCAACAGTTTTTACCTGAGTAACAACTATTGAATCAACTTTGATTACTGTAACAGGAACTGCCAAACCTTCTGAATCGAAAATTTGAGTCATCCCTACTTTTTTACCTATTACACCTAATGTCATGTGTTATTCCTTTCCGACATATATACACACGGAAGACCATATGTACCAATATGCCTTTCATCTTGCGAGCGCTACTGCCTAACTCTTTTACCTAATTGAGGGTTTTAACCTCCCGTCTTACCTGACGTCGTAGTTCACATTATATGCATAATGCTTTATTAAGTTTTCAAATAACTGATTACAGTTTTACTTCAATATCTACGCCAGCCGGCAAATCTAACCTGCTCAATTCTTCAGTTGTCTGTTGAGTAGGTTCGTAAATATCGATAATGCGTTTGTGCGTACGGATTTCGAAGTGTTCTCTTGACTTCTTGTCTACGTGTGGTGAACGCAATACACAATAGATACGTCTTTTTGTAGGTAAAGGAATAGGACCTGCTACCTTAGCGTCTGTTCTTTTTGCTGTTTCAACGATTTTTTCAGCTGATACGTCAACTAATTTGTGTTCGTATGATCTTAAACAAACTCTAATTCTTTGTCTTTTAGCTGTTGTCATTTTTAATTCCTTTATGTTTTTATGTATTAACAATTCGAATTGCATAATGTAGTAAAAACCTTTTTCTACCGCAATCCGGCTATTACTTTCGACTATAGCATATTAATCGTAAGTCAAACAAAAACCAGTGTCAACAGGGGGAAATAAGTTTAATTAATATTTTACAAAAATTTACAATCAAAAGTAACAAAAAAAATTATAATAAGTTTTAATAAAATATAAAACATAGGAGTTAAAGTATTTTATGAAAGTTTCCAATTCCAGCTATTCCACACATATAAGACCTTCGTTTGTACTTAATAAAACTTATAATTGTAATATGTATAAGTTTTCTATGTTATCAAGAGATACTGTATCATTC
>UNSK01000016.1 GCA_900552525.1 Candidatus Gastranaerophilales bacterium
AATATACCTGAAGAAGATATTGAAAACAATAAAAAAGAAGTGTATCAAAATATCCTAATGAGTTTGTATAACTATTCTCCGGAAAAAATTTATGCCATTGAAAATGTTCTCTTAATAGATGCAATGAATGAAAATAATGACGAGAAAATAGTAAAACTGTCAAATTTGATGCTGCAAGGCGCTTTGATTGCGTCAAATTACACAGATGCACTAACTTTATTACACAATATTCTTACGAGAATGCCTAACCCGACACTTGTAGTCGATGGAAATATAAATACAAAATTTTTGCTTCTCTCTCTGGTAAATATTGAAATCCTATTTAATATCGGTGATTTTGCGCAATGTGTAGACGTTGCAAAAGATTTGCTCGGAATACTACAGCCTACAGTAATAGAAAAAATTAAGCCGGCCAGCTTCTCTACGAACCTATTCATCGGTCATATGCTTGAAACGTTCAGGCTCGCTGCATTTGCAAAATTGTTCCTCATAGATGAAGGCTTAGATGATTTATTTCAGGCTATTAAAGCGTCGCTTAATACAGAACTTCCAGACAAAGACTGTATACTGGCTATAAGGGATTTTCTGAACGGACAGCGTTTTTCACCTTCAAACATAGAAAGCTCTACCGCATTTGCAAAAGTTATATATCTAATTCTACAGGAATTTGAACAACACAGTGATGACTACAAAACTTTTGCACAGAATATATATCAGGCAAAGCTGCTTGCAGCTGACCTGCACCAGATACAGCTTGAAATGTTCTGCGACCTATTAATAGCATATTCTTACGCAAATATTGGTATTACGAAAAAAGCTGAAATTATTTATAATGATATACTTGAGAAAGCTGAAAACTCTGCAATATTTAACATTCTTACACTTGCGCGTTATTTTATTGCAAAACTCCAGATTTCTGAATCAAAACAGGACGAAGCTTTGCTTATAATTAATGACACGCTGGCTCTTTTGCAGAAATACAATAATCAATCCAAAATAATTTACATACTATTTGAAAAACTATTTATTGACCTTGTGAAGAATGAAGAATTCTCCTCCATTGATATTGAATCAGAAGAACAAAAACTTGCTCTAATAACATCTAATGGATGCCTTTCAAGGCTAACAAACTAGCAAAAAAACTTTTTACCGGTTTTAAAAAACAAGGAGGCATAAATGAACATTAAACCTATAAGAAGTTATATACCGGTAAATACTAGATTACGCAAAGTATTACCCGCTGCTATAGCAGTAAGTACTGTTACCGCTCCGGCACTAACATCATGCAATATTGATAACAGACAGCATAACCATAAAGTAGATTGGTTTGCAGTTGAATTTAACCGCCTGAGTGATGAAGATGTAAGAAAAATCAATAAAACAAGACAGGCGCCGCAAAACACCGTATTTGCAAAAATTGATGAAACCAAGACTGAATATTATACAGACAGTGAAGGTAACAGACGCAGTCGTGAGGTAAAAACCGGCAGATGGCATTATGAGCTTGTTAACAACCGAAGCGGAATGGAAACCGGCACAACAACTCTTCCTGAAGGATTTAGTGTTGAAAAAGATGTTATGGGCTTCATTCATGTAGTTGAAACAGGTACAAAAGGCTTATTTATAAAAGGAAGCAAAAAACCGGAAACCAAAAATCAGAGTAAAATTGGTTTTTTGGAAGCTGCAACCGGATTACTATCAGATGAACAGATTGCTCAAATTAATTCCACACGTCAGGTTCCAGAGGGAACAATTATTGTCAAAACTGAAAATGGAGAGTATGACATAGAAAATGACCGCCTTAATTTAACAACCGGAACAAGAACGCTTCCGGAAGGGTATGAAGTACGAAAAAATATCCTCGGTGCTGCAAAAATAGTTCCAATTGACCAGAAATCAATTTTCTTAAAGAAAAAAGAACAAACTCAAACGCAAAATACCACACCAATCTCAGTTCTGGAGGCTTTCACAGGAATTCTCAGCGATGAACAAATTGCTGAGATTAACAAAACAAAGCAAATGCCCGAAGGTACCTTAATTGCCAAAGATGAACTCGGCAATTATTACATCACAAACGATGTTCTTGGTATTGATACCGGAACCCGCACACTTCCTAAAGGATATGAAGTCAAAAAAGACCGCCTAGGTTTTGCAATTGTTGTACAAGAAGGCACAAAAGGGATTATGATTAAATAATCCCTATTTAAACCTTTCGCACAGAGTCGGAATGCCGATTAATGCCAAGTAGAATACTGCGCCAAATAATACTAAATTTAAGATTTCCATAACTAAATCCTCCTTATACTTTTTCTATTCCACATTTTTGATAATTAATAACACTTTTTTGAAAAATCGTTACAAAACTTCACATATTGTTGTTTACATTGACATACATTTGAGTGTACAATTATATAAGGAGGCTTTATAAATTTTGAGTAAAGGCTACGAAAATTTCAACAATATGGAAACTTCCTTTAGAAAATCCACACTAATCCAGGAACGCATAGGGCTTGTATCTACGCATATGTACAAGCAGTTTCTTGATTATCAGCATGCAACGATGAATACAACAGAAATCTTTGCAGAAATGATTGATAATTTGAAAGCTACAGCAGATTCTTTAAAGCAGTCTTTTGCAGCACGTGGAGTTACTACCGAAAATATTTATGTTAATCATGACAAGGACAAAACAGTCGTTGTTATTAATATTTTGTGGCATACAATAAGCCTTACAACAAGATGTAATTACGAACCTCAGGCTTTGTTTAGAGAAAGTGCCCCGCCAATGTTTTCCGGACGTATTATGGCGATAAACGGCAACTACAATGAACTTATGGAAGGTATTACGTCCAGAAGTGATATGATGCAGGTTCTTCTTGATAAAGAAGTTGCCTCACTCTTTGTGCCGGCTGATAAAACACAGAACTCTATTTTTAAAATAAGACACCTTGCAAACAGAGAATTTTTCTTGAACTCTTCTGATGCATCAAGAGAATTTGTATTGAAAGTTATTGAAACAATCTGCGGCGGCGGTTTATACCACGAAGAAGGCTCTAGAAAAAGCTTTAACATTTGATACAACAGGTGGAGCAGCCAGACTGTCAAATCCGCTGGTTTCATTTACCCCTTTGATAACAATTAGCATTCACCTCTTGATTTACTACTTTTTTTGTGTTTATTTATAAATGGATAAGTCGTATCCTCTTAGACTTATTCAAGTATAGCGGCTAGGAGTAGATATTCAAGTTAAGCTGCTCCATATACTAGAAAAAAGAAGGAAATTGAAATGTTAAAAATCAGATTAAAAAGATTAGGCGCTAAGAAAGCTCCTACATACAGAGTTATCGTTATTAACTCAACTACAAAAAGAGAAGGTAAACCAATTGAAGAATTAGGTTACTACAATCCAAAAACAAAAGAAATGAAACTTAACAAAGAAAGCGCTCTTGCTTGGATTTCTAAAGGTGCACAGCCTACAGATACAGTTAAGTACTTAATTACTAACTGCAATGAAGACGGTACTTTAAACTACAAGAAATCCGAAGTTGTTAAACTGTCTAAAAAAGCTCAGGCTAAAAAGGCTGAAGAAGAAGCAAGAAAAGCAGAAGAAGCAGCTAAAGCTGCTGAGGAAGCTGCAGCTCCGGCTGAAGAAGCTGTATCAGCTGAATAGTATAAATATTTTTATAAAAAAACACTTTCCATATGGAGGGTGTTTTTTATGTAAAAATTTGTAAAGATAATTGTATAAACAGGCAATTTTTAATTGTATAATTCTTTTATAAAATATGTGTATCAGTTTGTAGAAGGTAGAAATGTATGATTAATCCAATTAATTTTAGAGCAAGCGCAGCTATTGCACCGGTAAAGTCTAATGAACAAGAAGCTCCGAAAACAGAAACAGTAACAAGCCCAATTGAAAATAAAACATCTTTTAAAGGGGCAGAAGCTATTGCAAACTATAACAAAGCAATTTTAGCTGCTGATACAACTGCAGAAGAAACTCCTAAAGCTCCAGCTTTCAAGGGTGATGAAACTACGGTTGAAACAGAACCAAAAGCGGTTTAAAAAAGAATTCTAGCTCCATTCTATAAAGGATGGAGCTATTTTAACTTTTTCAAAATATTTTCTGCCCAAGCAATCATATCAGGGTATCTTTTAGTATTATGACCGTGAGAAATCCACTCGGCCTTATTGTCGTTTAAATTTCCAATACCATTTAACATTTTGTAAATAAAAGAATACATTCCGGTTCTATCCGCCCCGGCCTTGCAATGTATATGAACTTTTCCATTCCTTTGTTTTATATTCTCTATAAGTCTTAGAAAAAGATTTACACCCTCCTGCTGCGGCGCAGCTGACACAGTGGGAATATTATGATAATTCATGCCTAATGATTCAACAACGTTCTTTTCTGAAAAATTCAGGTCTGGCTTATACATAGTTCTAAAATTAATGATATCGCTTACCCCCTGTTCTTTCAGCCACTTAAAGTCTTCTTTTGCCGGCTGAGCCGAGCGGGAAACAGTGTCGTCAATTTTTGTATAATTGGGCGGTTGTGCTTTAAACAACACACTATTTAAAACTACTTTCATAATAGAAATCCTTTACAAATTTTTCTGCTTCACTTTTTGAAGTTATATCGCCATTAAGCTGTGCTTCCAAGAGAGCATTCACAATATCACCTAACAATGGAGAAGGTTGTATATCTAGCATACTCATTATTTCATTTCCGTCAAGCAATTTTGGAAGAGGTTTTAAGGTATCTCTTTTCTCCAGATAAAAATTCAAGAGCTTTTTAAGCCCGTTAATATTATTACTAACCATTTCCTCCGAAACATCAATACCTCTGGCAGAGAGTCTGTCAGCCCGCGCCAGAACAATATTATCAATAACGTTATCGCCCATTTTCCTGATATAACGCATCATAACCTTTTCGTTTAAATCCGGTGCAGCTATTACATTTGACGGGTAAATGTGATTTTTAATCATGCAAGTAATATAATCAATCTGCTTCTTAGAAAATTTCCATTGCTTAAGAAGTGGAATAACCATTTTAGCCCCGACATCATCATGTTTTATAAAACGGTGTCTGCCGGAAGGCTCTATTGTCCAGGTTGAAAACTTGCCTATATCATGCAAAAAACCGGCAAGTTTCAGATGGTTTATACGCGGGAAGCCGCCAAAATCAACATTATCTAAATGCTCTTTGATTTCCGGTTCAGCCTCTGAATAAGCTATCTCAATCTGCCTTACAGTTTCCACAACATGGTGAAACAAATCCAAATGATGGTGAGTATTAGGAGGAACACGCTTCATCTCATTAACACAAGGAAAAATGTTCTCAAGCAATCCAAAATCATCCATCAATAAAAGCGTTTCTGAGGCATATTTCCCGCCAAAGAGTTTCATAAGTTCATAATGAATACGTTCAGGTGCAGGATTTAGTGCAAGCGTGGAATAATTACGGAGTGCAGTTTTTAGGGCCGGAGTCATTGTAAAACCGGTTACCGCAGCAAACCTGAACGCTCTTAAAATTCTCAAAGGATCTTCTTCAAAATTTTCATCCTTTATATGGCGCAAAACGCCATTTTTCAAATCTTCTAATCCGCCTGTTACATCCACAAAACTATCATTTTTTAAATTATAGGCTATTGCGTTAATAGTAAAGTCGCGTCGTTTTAAATCATCTTCTATATTTTCACCCTGAATTTCAGATATATCAAGATAATTAAGTTTATCCGGAAGTACAAGCCTGTATATTTCAAACTCCTCATCAAGCGTAATAAAAGTTGCATCAAACTTTTCTGCAAGTTTTCGTGCAAATTTACCAGCATTTTTTATTGCTATATCACGGTCGTATGAAGTTTTTCCAAGTAAAAAATCTCTTACCGCACCGCCTACCAGATATCCATCCCGGAGTTCAGAGAGTATAAAATCATCCTTGATATTCATAAATAATATCTCCCAACCCGACAATTACTGCAGTTTCAGCTTTTAAAATTAAGTCACCAAGAGTTATAAGCGGAAAGTTGTTTTCACGGAAATAGTTAAATTCTCTTTCTGAGAATCCTCCTTCCGGTCCAATCACAACCAGCACTTTGTCCCCTTTTTTAACAGGATTTTTGCAAAGATATTGCTTTAGGCTCATATCCGCAGAGCGTTCTGCAAAGATAATTACCTTATCATACTTATTTTGAAATACTTTATCTAACAATAGTGGAGCATAGCAGGTCGGAATTTTTGCCCTCTCACACTGTTTTGAGGCTTCAAACATAACTTTCTGCCACTTTTCGTGTTTATCAACCTTAAGCGCACAATTATCAGTAAAAACAGGATACACCCCTCTCACTCCAAGTTCAGTCGCCTTTTCTATTACTGTAATCTGAGCATCACTTCTTAGAGGACTTTGAGCCAGATATAAATCAAAGTCCAAATCTCTTTTTGAAGGATATGACTTATTTATTTCACATTTAATTTCTTTTGAAGAAATTTCTTTAATAACGGTTTCATACTGAATTTGATTATCATCAATTAAAAGAAGCTTTTCTCCGGCTTTAGCTCTTAATGAACGTGCAATATGCCTGTATGTATCAGTATTACCAATAGTTATTTCTCCATTATTTATGTGGTCGTTTACACCTATAAAGAAGTGCGGCATGAGTCCTCCATTTTGGCAAATTTTCTTAAGAGAGTTACAAACATTATTGTACACAAAACAATTGCAGAAATTCCCAAACTATACCAAAAACCTAAAAGATTTAGTTTTAATTTTAATCCGAAGAAACATCCCAGAGGAATCGACACAAGCCAGTATGAAATAAAATTTGCAATCATTATAACGCTTGTTTTTTTTATTCCTTTAAAGACGCCGGCGAGAGCAACCTGTAAACCATCAAATACCTGAAACATGCACAAACAGAATACAACAGGAATACAAACCTGAACAAGTTCAGCATCTTTTGTAAAAAGGCTTACCAGGTACTCTGGAAACAACCCTACAACAATTGCGGAACAGGTCATAAATGCAACACTCATTCCAATTCCGGTATAAGCATAGGTTTTTAATGACTTATAATACTTTGCCCCATTTGCAAAGCCGACTTTTACTGCAGTAGCATTTGAAATAGCAAGCGGAACCATAAAAGAAACACTAGTTAAAGTACATACTATATTTTGCGCTGCTGCATAAATACCTGAAATTCTTCCCAGAATAACAGTTATTGCATTAAAACCTATAAACTCTATCATTACAGCAAGAGAAGCCGGAAGTCCGACTTTCAGCAGATCTTTATAATAAGCAGCATCTTTGAAAGGTTTTATGCTGACTTTCTTAAAACAATAAAGAAAAAGTACAAATCCCATTATATATCTGGTTATAAGACTTGCCAGTGCAAGTCCGGCAGTACCCATTTCTGGAATAATTCCGTATCCAAAAGCAAGAAGAATATTCAAACCGACATTTACAAAGATACAGATAACAGTTAGTATATTGGGAAAAATAACTATTTCAAATGCCTGCAAAAATTCTTTCGCCATACAGTGCAGATATGCGCCAAATATTGACAAAGATGTAATCCAGAAATAATCTTTTATAAGCGGTACCAGCTCAGGTTCAAAACCCAGCTTATCTATTAATGGAATAAAAGCTAAAACGGCAATTGACATTATTAGAGAGAGAATTGCAGCAAATTTCAAAGACGGGTAAAAATATTTTTCCGCTTCTTTACCTGCTCCGCGATAATTGGAAAGTACAGCTGAAATACTGCATAAAATTCCTATGCCAAAAATCATAATACAGTTAATAATCGCTGTAGCAAGACTTACTGCAGCAAGAGTATTAGTAGAATGTCTGCCAGCAACAATTACGTCGCCAACACCTATAAGGATAAAACCTAAGTTTCCGAGGATTATTGGGCCGGCGATATTTGCAATATCCTTTATATAAAAACTTCTGACTAGCATAATTTTATTGTACTACAAACCTGACTGTGTTATAAATAAAGAAAACTGAATACGGGGAAACTACGGTGGAAATCCGTGACTGTGCCGCAGCTGTTAAAATAGTCAGAATGCCCGGGGGAACACGCCCTTTTAGCAACACTTCGAGTCAAAGTTGTTGATAGTTTCCAATGCTGCGGTAAAACAAGAATAGCAGCAAAGGAAATATTTTTTTTGTCAACGAATGTTCAAAGCATAAGTAGTATAAAGTCTGGAACTTGCCCGCACGGAATGGCACCGGGCGCATGTCCGATTTGTTCCGGCATGGGCGGAGGGGGAAGCTCAAGAGTCGGCGAGCGTCCGCAAAAAGCCGGCGAGATGAGTTATCATCAATGCGCAATGATTGGTGCGATGATGCGCGCAAGAGAACAACGCATTGAAAACCACGAAAAAAATCTACTCCAACACGCTGAATATATCCTTAAATTCCAGCAAAATATGGAAAGTCTGGCGCAAAAAATGCTCGCTTTCTCAAACCGGATATCAAACACCTTTATTTTGAAACCTTTTGCGTATACAATAACTAATATCGTCGTAGGCGCAACTAAAAGTATAGCTGCTATACTAAATATAATTTCCACTATTACAGACAAACTAGCTCAAATCAAACAAAAACTAGTCGATATTCAAGACAAGCTTAATGCCATTTTCGGCGAAGCAAAGGCTTTTGTTGAAAAAAAAGTTTCAGAGCTTATTAGCAGCATAAAATCAAAACTGGAAGGTTTATTTAAAATATTTAAAAGAAATAATACCAGAGATGATGATACCAAAATAGACGAAGATAAAAAAATCTTTAATCTAAAAACCATACTTCACAAAATTATGAGAAAGAAACAGGATGATACCGAAAATAAATCAGGATCTTGAATCGGCAAGACATCAAAAAAACATGACTGATACACAAAAACGCAATGATACTTATATAAAGGAAGGTATCATTGTTAACTCCTATGTCAAAGATCCGTTATTAGAAGGCCCTAAAGCTTCTATATTAGATGAAACCTGTGATACACTGGTAATCTCCAACAAAAATATTGATTTACCCCAAAGAGTATATGAAAAAGAAGCTAAAAAAACAAACCCGCTCCTGCCGCTATGCTGCGCTACAATTGGTGTTATGGGACTGCTTGGCGTTTTTACTGCTATGATGAAAAAATTCTCTAAAGGAAAGCTAGAATCTTCAAAAGAATATCTGCTGCCGGGAATTACCCGCAACCACTGTATAAATGATGAAATACACCAGAGTATTTTCAGTATGATACAATCCCCGAATCGAAAAACTATTCTAGCTTCATTAGGCGTAATTACACTCGGTTCTATGGCATTTATGGGAAAAATCTTTATTGACGGATTTAAAGAAGTTTGGGTAAAAAAACAGGAAGCTGACATACAGAAAAATCTGCAGGAAAATCTTATTGCCATAGAAACACAGTCATTTGCGGGAAAGATACAGATTATAAGAAGTATGCTTTCTTCTAAAGCAAAAATATTCTCAAATGAGCTTGCTTTTAGGGGGAAACGTAATGAAAATAATAAAATACAGACCGACAGTAAAGGTTTGCTGTTATTAGGCAGCCTAACCCTTTTGTCAATTCTCAGCTTAGGATACTACACAGCTAAGAATATTAGAAAAAGCGACGAGTTTATTACCAGAGGGCTTAAAAATACACGAAAAGGTCTGGATAATATTATTGAAGATTTTAATAACGGCAAATCCATTGGGAATATACAAGGGCATAACGGAGAAACTTTAAGCGGGAAAGACGCTTATAAACTTTTGATAGAGAATCTGCTAGAATCAGTATACGCAAAACCGGACGAAGTTAAAAGAACAGTAGAAAAACTAAACCTACCAGAGAAAGAAAAAGCAGAATATCTTAACCACCTTCTGGACACCATGAATCAGGCTACAGAAAAGGTAAACCCAATGATGGGAGGAAGCGGACGAAACAAAATAACCTATTTCTCCCACGTCAATGATTATTTATCATTTTTCTACGACTGGCTTATGAACCCTAAAAACCCGCAGTTTAAAAATCTTTTCTTCGGAATAGCTGGAGTTTCAGCCCTGGCATACGCTGGCAAGGCTGCTGCTGAAGCTGTTAAAGAAGTTCAGGTAAAAAAATATAACGCAGAAATTGAGCTTGACCTGCAAAACAGACTTGTATCTACTGAACTAAGGAACTTTAAGGCAAAAAAAGAATCTGCTATAGAGCCGCTTTGTGATGAATTTTTTATTCAGAAAGAACAGGGAAAATCAAAAGAAGAGCTGAAAATTATTGCAGATAACATTCTTTTTGAAATCAAAAACGGCCCTCCATTTGTTTATTCATAAGACAATATTGTAAAGTTTTGTAACAATATGATATATTAGGTGTTATAAAAACTATATAATGTGGAATTAATAAAGTATAATCTCTTTTCTTTATTTTCTCCTCCACTCCTTTATCTAACGAGAGTTAATGCCGCAAAAGATTGCGGCTTTTTGTTTTTCTTAACTTAATATTTCAACTTTTGTATGTTTGTATTATAATCATTTTACTCGGAGGAGGATATCATATGATTAATATTGCTGTATGCGGTGCTAACGGCAAAATGGGACAAGAGGTAATTAAAGCTGTTAACGAAGCTGAAGACATGGCTCTTGTTGCTAAAATAGATATAAAAGACGGAGAGTTTGCGACTATAAAAGATGCAGCAGCTTCTGTAAAAATTGATATACTTATCGACTTTACACAGCCTAAATCTATTTATGAAAACGCTCTTTATTGTTTGAATAACAATATAAATATTGTTATTGGAACAACCGGTTTAAGCGATGAACAAATTGATGAACTAAAAATAATTTCGACACAAAATGGTTTGGGTTGCTTTATTGCACCGAATTTTTCTACTGGAGCTGTTTTAATGATGAAATTTGCACAAATGGCTTCAAAATATTTTAATAACGCTGAGATTATTGAACTTCATCATAATCAAAAAAAAGATGCTCCATCCGGAACTGCTGTTAAAACGGCATTAATGATGGCTGGTGAAAATACCAATTTTATTACAGGAAACTGCCCTGAAGTAGAAACAATTGATGGTGCTAGAGGGGCAAATTCTTATAATAACATTCATATTCATTCTGTTAGATTACCTGGATACATTGCTTCACAAGAAGTAATTTTTGGTGCAGGAGGACAGATTTTAACAATAAGACACGACTCTATGAACAGAGAATGCTATATGGATGGTGTATTGAGGGCTGTTAGATATGTAGATAAAAATCACAGTTTTGTTTACGGATTAGACAATATTTTATAAAGGACAAAAGATGAGAAAACCAAGAATAGCAATTTTAGGCGCAACCGGTGTTGTTGGAAGAGAAATTACAAAAATTACAGAAGAATTGAATGTTGAATTTGAAAGCATTAGATTTCTTTCAAGTGCAAGAAGTGCTGGTTCAAAAATTACATTTAAGGGCAAAGAATACACAGTAGAAGAAGCTGTACCGGAAATTTTTGATAATATTGATATTGTTATGGCTTCTGCAGGCGGAAGCACAAGCCAAAAATTTGCTCCGGAAATTGTAAAACGCGGCGGCGTTATTATTGATAACTCATCTGCTTTCAGAATGGAAAAAGATGTTCCACTGGTTATTGCAGGCGTAAATGATGAGGACTTGAGAAAACATAAGGGCATTATTGCAAATCCTAACTGCTCAACTTCTCAATTAATGCTTGTATTAGAACCTTTGAAAAAATTTGACATTACAAGACTTATCGTTTCAACTTATCAGGCAGTTTCCGGTGCCGGACTTGCTGCTATAAATGAATTAAGGGATGATACAATTGCAAATCTTGAAGGTAAATCTTTTAAAAATAAATGTTTCAAAAAACCGATTTCTTTCAATGTTATCCCTCAAATAGATGTATTCTGTGAAAATGGATATACAAAAGAAGAAATGAAGGTTGTTAACGAAACAAGAAAAATTCTCCATCTTGATGAAGATGTGAAAATATCTTGTACAGCAGCCAGAGTTCCTGTATTCAACGGTCACTCTGAAGCAGTCGATATTGAATTCGGCAAAGAAATAACACCTGATGAAGTACGTTCTATCTTAGAAAATGCTTACGGAGTAAAAGTTATTGACAATCCGGAAAATTATGAATATCCTACGACAAGAGATGCCAGCGGAGTTAATCCTGTTTTTGTCGGACGTATTAGAAAAAATCTAGCTTTTAATAATGGTATATCACTGTGGTGCGTTGCTGACAACATCAGAATTGGCGCAGCATTAAATACAGTGAGAATTTGCAAAAAAGTTATTGAAATGGGGTTATTCTAATGAATGTAAACAAGATTGCCAGTAAAATTACAATAAGACCTACTAATAAAAAAATGAAACAAGCAAAGCAGTTCATAGAAAACAGCGGACTCCCTAAGGAAATGCCCGTTGAAAAAAAGATTTACTACAGGTCAGAGGCAGATTGCTTCGATAAAATAAAAGACAGCATACAAATATCAATTGAAAACATGAAGAGGAAGAGTTGATTGGGTAAAGTTGTATCACAAGCAGAAATTATTAATATTGTAAGAAACGGTCAGGCAGAAGGGAAAACTTATGCCGCAACAAACGGATGCTTTGACATACTGCATGTAGGTCATATTCGTTACCTGCAAAAAACAAAAGCTCTAGCAGATTTTTCAATTGTTATGCTTAATTCGGATAAGTCTGTAAAGCTTATAAAAGGAGATGATAGACCTATTAATTGTGAAGCAGACAGAGCTGAAATATTAACTTCTTTGAGCTGTGTCGATTATGTGGTATTATTTGAAGAGAAATCTCCGTCAAAATTGCTAGAAGCAATTAAACCGGACATTTATACAAAAGGAGCTGATTACACACTGGAAACTCTTCCGGAAAGAGATGTTGTTATAAGAAACAACATAAAAGTAGAATTTATTGATTTTGTTGCTGGTAAATCTACTACAAATGTTATTAATAGGTGTTTAAAATAAATAAAAGGAGTGTATTATGAAAACTTTTACATTGGAACAGATTGCACAAATTACAGGGGGAATGCTTTCTAAAGCGAAAGATGTTGCTATAACCAAAATAGCTCCACCGCTTCTTGCAGATGAAAATACGCTTGCCCTTGCTCTAGGAGAAGATGAAATTAACAATTTATCAAAAACTAATGCTAAGGCAGCACTTGTTCCTTTGGGAGTTAATATAGACGGATTTTCTACTATTGAGGTGGAAAGACCTAGACTTGCAATGATGAAACTTATTACAATGTTCTATGAAGAACCTCATGTAAATTCAGGAGTACACCCTACAGCAACGGTTCATCCATCTGCTAAACTGGGACAAAATGTTTCTCTAGGCCCTAATGTTGTTATTGGAGAAAATGCTCAAATTGGCGACAACACTAAAATTTTAGCTAACGGCTATATCGGCAACGGTGCAATAATTGGAAATGATTGTTTCTTCCACCCTGCTGTATGTATAGGTGATAGAGTAAAAGTAGGTGATAAAGTTATTCTTCATCATGGCGTATCTCTCGGTGCAGACGGCTTCAGCTTTGTTACAGAAAATCCTAATAACATTGAACAAGCACGTAAAGATGGAGAAATAAAAGCAAACGATGTTGAACAAGTAATATTTAAAATACCTTCAATTGGGTCAGTTCAAATAGGTAATAACGTTGAAATAGGTGCAAATACCGCTATAGATAGAGGTACTATTGAAGATACAATTGTTGGTGATAATACCAAGATTGATGACCTTGTTATGATTGGCCACAATTGCCGCATAGGTAAAGGCTGTATGATTGTTTCACAGGTTGGTATTGCCGGCAGCTGTGTAATCGGTGACAGAGTAGTTATAGCAGGTCAGGCAGGTCTTGCAGACCACATTTCAATCGGAGATGATACAATTATTGCAGCACAGGCCGGAGTTACTAAGAGTTTCCCTGCAAAATCAATCGTTGTTGGAGCTCCTGCTGTTCCTAGAAAAGAATTTATCAAGCAGCTCAAGATTATGAAAGATGCCGGCGATTTGATAGCAAAGTTCAAAAAATATGAACCGCTTTTGCGTTCTTTTGAAGAGGGGCAGACAGAAAACTAATGGGTACTATAAAAACAGAAATAAAAACATCAGGAAAAGGTTTAATGAAAAATCGCGAATGCGAAGTTATAATTAAACCTTCAAGAGGTGGAAATATAAGAATTTTTTCAAAAGGTTCTGATGTTCCATTTAACGTATGTATTGAAAATTTATATTCAACCGATCATTGTGTAACTTTATGCAGTAAAGAACATAGAACACTTTTAGGTGATTATAAATACAAAGTTATGCTTTGTGAGCACTTTGTTGCAGCCTGCGCAATCTGCGGAATTGATTCAATTGATGTTTATCTTTCTGAAACTGAAATGCCTGCGTTCGACGGAAGTTCTAAAGTATGGGTAGAATTATTTAGAAATGCCGGAATCGAAGGCGTTAGCAATGATTTGTATACAGTAAGCGAACCTGTGTACTACCTGAATGGCAAAACAAGTCTGGTAATTCTTCCCGATAAAGAGTTAAGAATTACTTATGCAGTAAACTATGATCATCCTGATTTAAAAGAAACCTGGGTGACTATGGATAACAAAAATCTGGATGAAATTATAGAAGCACGAACCTTTGGCTTCTATAAGGATTTAAAAAAGTTCCAAATGCTGGGATTTGCTAAAGGGGTTACGATTGATAATACAGTTGGGCTGAAGGACGAAGGCTTTACGACAGAACTGCGCTCCGAAAAAGAACCGGTTAAGCATAAAATACTTGATTTAATTGGAGATTTATACCTTACAGGAGTTTCTCCCTTAAATATGAGAGCTCAAATTCTTGTAAAAGAAGCCGGTCATGCTGTTCACACAAAAGTTGCACAAATACTTAAAACTAAATTAGTTAAAATATAAAGGAGAGATTTATGACAGAAGAATTAGGCGTAAAAATAGGTACAACAGAGGCTGGTGAAGATATTTTATCATTTGACGTAATGCAAATTATGGAAATGATTCCGCACAGATACCCGTTTTTATTAGTTGATAAAATTACTGAATGTGTACCGGGGAAATACGCAAAAGGTTACAAAAACCTGACTATGAATGAAGCATTTTTCCAGGGACATTTTCCTGGTAATCCTGTAATGCCTGGTGTTTTACAGCTTGAAGCTCTTGCACAATGCTCAGCACCTGTTTTAATGTGCCTTCCGCAATATAAAGGCAAACTGACTTTGTATGCAGGTGTTGATAATGTTAGATTTAAAAATATTGTAAGACCTGGCGACAGATTTGAAATGCATATTGAACTAATCAAGGCAAAAGGTCCTATCTGCAAAAGCCACGGTGTAGGTTATGTGGACGGCAAGGTTTGTATCGAAGCTGATATGACAGTTGCTTTGAAATAGTTATCAAAAAAAAAACAGTCTGCGGACTGTTTTTTTTTTGCGCAAAAATAATTTTTACATGTTTTCATATACGTATGAAAGTCGAAAGTATAAACTGTTCATATAATAAATACAAACTCCCGAATAAAAAGCATAATTCAGTCGGCTTTAGAGCTGCTTCTCCCAAGCTCTTTCAGCAGAAGCCGAATTTTGCAAGCAGAATTAAAGCATTTATCAATTCATTATTCAAAAAAGAGCAAGCTGTAAAAGGGGGTAAAGCCAAACTTCAAGAAATCGGGTTTGACACAGAGGAGATACGTATACTGGCTAAAAGGACAAATGTTAGTGATGCAAGTGATTTCATAAAAAAAGCGATTGATGCAGGATGTTCAAAATCTCTTATATATAATTACTTCCCAATTGCAACCGGTCTTACTATCAAAGATTTTTCTGATTTTTTGGGGCTTGGATTTACTGATTTTGGTAAGCTAAATGATTTGGCTGAACAACTTTATGATGATGATAAGAATTATGATAAAAGGTTTATAGAAGCGGCTAAAGAAATTTATAAAGAAACAGGAGAGTTTAATTCACACTTAGTTTTTTCCTGCAGGCATCCTGACACAAAAGAATATTTGCCAGAGATTTTTGAATTCATAAAAGCCAATCTCAATGAAAACGATTTATACCGCTATCTTGAATTCGCCAGAAACTCTGCTCTTGATAAAATTCTTCCGGAGAAAGTTGAAATATGTAAATATATCTATAACAGCGACATATGGAACCAAATATCTCCAATAATGGCAATTATCGCTGATTGTGATGAAATAAAAAAAGATGATTGCAAAGAGTTATTTGAGCTTTTTGAAAAAATAGACGCATACGATGAAGAAGTGGATGATCCATGGCTAAATAGCTGTGTTAAAAATGTTGATGAGCTTAAAACAATTCTAAGGATATTTGATACAGCGCTTAAGAAAAAAGAAATCTTGAGAGAGGCGCAATGTGAGATTACAACCCAGGATATTTATGATTTAATAATGGGGAATCAGCAAAGAACCATGTTTGCAGTAAATACGCTCGGAGAAAAATCATTTATTGATTCTTTCAAGCATAAATATGATTATGTTGAGGATTATATGCAATTCTTTGCTGATTCTAACAATAAAACTGTTGATGAAGACTTACTGCGTGTAATCAACCCCGAAAATTCATCGCTGTACAAAGAACTTGAGAGCAAAATAAAAGCTTTGAAAAAATCTTTGGCAGATTCTCCGGACAAACAGAAAACTATTAAGGCAATTAACAACGCAGCATATCAAAAAAATAAGCTGATTAAAGATTCTATAAAAGATCCGAAAGATAAATTGGAGCTTGCTATAATGTACTTTACCGTAAAAGATAGCTGTAATGAAGCTGCTCTTGAAAAGATCAAGCAGTATATGAATTACAAAACCGACGAGGAAAAAGCTAAATTCTATGAGGTCTGTAATGAGCTTATATTTGATGTTTTAGAAACAGATCTGGTGCACGATCCTCACCCGAATATAAAAAGACTTCTCGACTTCTCTAAATCAAAATATCTTCCTGCTCTTTTTAACTGTGATGCAGAATTCAAAGAGAATTTTAACCTTATGGTAAGCAGATTATACGACCATCTTGATAAGAATGTCCTAAACTGTTTTAACAGCCTGCCTCAGAACATAGAAACAAAAGCTGCGTTTGCAAAACTTGGACTTCATTACAGTAAGTGGGTCAAATCCAGCAAGTATTCATTTGTAGAAACAGAAGTCAAACTTGATACTGAAAACATGAAACAACATGCTCTTACAAACTTTGAGAAAGATATTAACGACGACTTGTATAAACTAATACCGGATGAAGAAAAACAAAAAATCGCAAAAGCCTTAAAATCATCCGGATTTGATATCAAAGAGATAGAGCAGACCGTTTTTGGGGAAGGCGGATGGTTCGATGGAACAAAAAAGGTGTTGAAATTATACAAGAATGATAAGCCTGCGGTTTTTGAAGATTTAAAAGAAATTCTGAATATTTTTAATACAGAGTTTAATACCAACCCGTTTTGGACAAGAGAGTACAGTGACGAAAGCATTAATAATGCAAAAGAAAATTTCAAAACCCATATTTCAAAGCTCAGGTACAACGAAGTCAAAAATGCACTTACGAATAAAAAAGACAGAACTACACGTATTCGAGTAGAAAAAACAAATATGAACAATATTCCTCACGCTCTGTTTCTCGGAAATCACGCAAGCTGCTGCACAGCAGTCGACAGTTTTAACGGCTGGAGTGCTCCTGCATATATTATGAACAAGCTTATCTCCTCTATTGAAGTCAAAGACGGAGATAATTTTATTGGAAATACAATGTGTTACATTGCCCTGATAGATAACAAACCGGCGCTTGTACTTGATAACATAGAACTTAAGCCGCAATACCAGTACAATGACAAAATAAGAGATGCGATTTTTGAATATGCAAAGAAACTATGTGCTGAGCTAGGCAAACCTCAAATGGCTATATATCTGGGACCTAACAGACATAAAGTCAATCTGGACGAATTCCCAATAGAAAATAAACATTTTACGATTGTCGGCTCAACCGGAGATGACAAAATTTATCTGGATTATGATGCAGAAGCACACCAAATATCAAAGGATTTAACCATTGACTCTCCTATGTACAAAATAAGATAAGTTATACATCACCGATTTTTTCAAGCATAACAACAGCCTGCGCTTCAATCGCAAGTTCCGCCCCGACGGCATCAAGCTGCTCTTTTGTTTTTGCCTTTATAGATATATCCATTGTTTCAAGTCCGAGTATCGGCGCTATTACAGCTTTCATTTCAGGAATATAAGGCATCATCTTCGGAGCTTGAGCAATAATATTTGTATCAATATTATTAATCCAATAGCCCTGAGCCTGAACTTTATCATAAACTTTTTTCAATAACAGAAGGCTGTCTGCATCTTTAAATCTGTCATCTGTATCCGGAAATAAAGTACCAATGTCTTCCATTGCCATTGCTCCTAATAGAGCATCAATAATCGCATGCACTAATACGTCTGCATCAGAATGCCCGAGCAAACCTTTTTCATAAGGAATTTTAACTCCGCCGACAATGAGTGCACGGCCTTCGACTAATCTATGAATATCGTACCCAATACCTATTCTGAAATTTTGTTCTGACATGTATAAAACCCTCTAATACTACATCCTGTATATACTTATTATAACATATTTTTTATTGTTTTTTAGATTTGCTTAATATATCTTAACAAAGTTGAACAAAAAAGGCAATTATTTAGAATATAAATACTTTATATATATGTAAGAGATATTCAAAAGAGAGAGTGAAATTTATGGCAGCTACATACGATGCAATTGAAAGAAATAAAAAACCAGCAGGCTCTTTAGAAATTCCTGAAAACTTTCATTTCTACTATTTGAATAAACAAGACAGACAAATGAGATTTAACAACGGCGGAGATCCTATTTACGCTGTGTTCGATAAAATTGACAACAGACCGCTATCTAAAATCGCTAAAGATTTCGTCAAAGAATTAAAAGATGACTCTATCAGATTTATTTCTACTTTACTTAAATAATAAAATCTTCTTGAGCAAGCCATTCAACTAAAGGCTTATCTTCTCCAAAAAAGATATCAAATTCTTTTTCTACTTTAGACCCTCGTAAAAACTTTCTGTTTATATTATATGCTAGCGGCTCACTGCCGTCTTTAGCATTTCCTAGAAGAGTTTGGGTTTCTGTATCATAAACTTCGGAATAGTTTAAATTCAGATTAACACAGAAGGGAATTCGCTTCTTTTCTTTCTCATCAAAAGATATCAGCCCAAAAGTTCGGCATATAATCCCTCTTGCAGGATAAACAGAGCAAATGCCGTCTACCAGAAAAGGACATTCATACATTTTTTCGCGGGCTTTCTTTAATAAATTTATAATATTATCATCAACCCTGGTTTTCAAGTCATCAGGAAGCTCATTATAATAAAGCATCATATTAATATATTCAAGTTCAGATAATGGATATTCTCCCTCACGGCAGCAATAAGCACACCCTTTTTTACATTTAATAAAAGTTTTTTGAGCTTCAAACATTTTTGCCAGTTTCTTGTCTAAAAACTCTAAATACTCTCTATAACGCGTTATCATTTCTGAGCCTGTCCCGTCTTGCTTTGATTTCTTCACAACGTTCTAATTTATTATACAACTGAGAGTTAATCTCTCCACCGATAAGAATTAATATCGATGTATAGTAGAGCCACATCATCATAACAGCAAAGCCAGCAATTGTGCCATATACAAAGTTATAAGTGTGAAGGTTGTTTATATATACAGAAAACAACCAGGAGCCTAACAACCAGGATATACAGAAAAATATTGATCCTGGGAACGCACTGTGCCTCCGCAGCTTTTCATTACCGCTTAAATCAGGAAGGATATAGTAGCTTAAATAAGCCATTATAAATAAAGTAAAAAACGCAATAGGCCAGCGTACAAAAAGCATAATATTAGCAAGATGCTGCGTCATCCCTATGTAGGCTACCAGAAATTTTATAATTACTTTACCGAATACAATCATTGTAATACTAAGAAAAAGAACCAGAGTATTTACAAATACCATTATTAGTGCGAGAAGCCTTGAATAAAGAAAATTTCTTGTTTCCTTAACTTTATAAGCTCTGTTTAATCCTTTTGCGACAATTGCCATTGTATTAGTAGAAAGAAAAAGCGTAATACAAAAACCTAAAACAGCTACAAGCCCGCCTTTTTTAAAGAAAAAGACCTCATTTAAAACAGTATTTACAACATTAAGCACATCATTAGGCATTATGCTCTGCATAAAAATAAATATTGGCTGCATAAAATACTGTTTGCCAATATAACCGAAAAGAGCAGTTAAAAAGAGTATAAAAGGACAAATGCCGATACACAGCATAAACCCCATTTCGGATGCCATGCCGAAAAAATCATGCTCTACTACGGAGTTTATTATATTTTTTAATGTTTTAAATCTCACTGCTTAATTTCTCTCAATATTTTTGCAACCGCATCCTTAACGCCGGCTTTGATAGTGCATCCGGCTGCAAATGTATGTCCGCCTCCGCCAAATTTTGCACACACTTCTGCAACATCAATACCTTTGCTTCGCATAGAAATCTTTGTAAGTTTAGAATCAACTTCTTTTGCGATAAAAGAAACTTCTGTAGTGTCAATTGCTCTTAAAGTTTCGGCTATCCCGTCTGTATAGTCATCACCTGCTGAGAATTTTTCTAAATCCTTTTTATAAACTGTTGTATACACAATTTTATTATCGTCAAGAAAAACCGCGTTATTTACGCAGTAATTTTGGAACATAACAAAGTTTTTAGTCTTAGTTTCATAGCATTTTTTGTAAATATAATTAGGAAGAGCTCCTTTTTCTACAAGTTCTGCAGCAGCTCTAAATACATTCGCCGAAGTATTTTCGAACCTAAAATTTCCCGTATCCGTCATTATGGCAGTGTACAAACAAATTGCCGAGTCTTTATCAATTTCCCACGTGTTAGCTTTAAAGTAGTCATACAAGACCTCACCGCAGGAACTCGCATCAGGATTAATTATCTGGTAATCTCCAAACCCGGGATTAGTTTTATGATGGTCAATATTAACCGAACATTTTGCTTTTTCAAAAAGGATTTTGGAATCCATAACTCTGTCTATTGCTGCAACATCAAGACTTATAACTAAATCGTAAACAAGTGATTTATCATAATATCTTTGAGCTAAATCAATATTAGGCAGAAATTTATAATTATATGGAATATTAGACACTACATTCATATCTGCTTTTTTTTTAAAGCGATGATAAATCATGCTGTAAAGCGCACACATTGACCCGAGTGTATCGCCATCAGGGTTCATGTGAGATAATAATAGTATCTTTCCAGAAGATTTTATGATATCATCTAAATTACAAATCATAACAAGATAATAATAACATAAACAATGAAAAAATTTCTTTATACAGATTTTGAAGGGGTAGATAATATCATAAGCTCAATGATGGATAATCCGCAGCTTAAAAAAGCTGTTACGCGGACTAACCTGATGAACTTCTGGGATAAAATACTGCCTCAAAAATTCAGGGGTAAATCAAGACCTTACTCTATGCTGCCAGGTTCCGTAATGGTAATTGCCTGCGAAAATCCGATTGTTGCACAGGAATTGTCATTGCATAAAATTATATTGCTTAAGAAATTTGAACCTTATCTCAAAACATTAAAAATGCGCGTTATTGACTTCAAATTTGACCCTAAAAAGTGGATAGTTAATTAAACCACCCTTTTCTCATATTATTTTTTGCAAGTTCTATGGCTTCAGAAACTGTATACTTATATTCGCCTTGTTCATTCTTTTCATTTGCAAATTTGTCATACGGATACCAATAAGAATTAGTTGTTATATAGCGGTTTTGAACCAATTCTACAATTTCTTTCGCACTATATTTACGTTGTGTATTCATAAAATGGCTTATATCGCGGTCTCTGTACTCACTTTTTACCTGCAGCAATTCTTTGCACTGCTCAGATGTGAAAAATGGCTTGCCATTTTCATCAATAAACTTCATATGATTTATGTCTGTTGCATAAAAATATTTATCCATTTCACTAAGAATATTTAAACACTCTTTTTCATTAAACATAGGCTGTAAATTATCATATCTTGCATTAATAAGATTTCTAGCCTTAGTAGGAAATCTGTTTACATGCTTAGCAATTTTTCCTGCCATTTCGTCCGGCAAAACTTCTCCGTTTTCTAAAACAATGGGTGTTTTATTTGCTATAGCCGTATTTACTTTTTCAAAAATACAATCTGCGCTTATCCAGCCAACCTGCTTATCCCAGGCATCCATTTTCTCTTGCTTAATTCTTTTTTCTTCTGCTAGCTGATTAGCTTTTTCTTCGGCTCTTTGCCTTGCAGCAGCTTCTGCCTGTATTCGTTTTTCCTTTTCTATTTGAGCCTTTTCATCTTCTTTTTTTCTAGCCTCTGCTTCAAGTAATTCTTGTTTTTCAGCCTCAGCCTTCTGAAGAGCCTCTTCTTTTTGAACATAGATACTGTTTATTTTCTGAATAAGTTTTTTTGCACCGTCTAGTTTATCAGAAGACAATAATGCTTCTTGTAGAATGGCAGGATTTTCCTCTATTTTTTCACCTACACTATACACTACATTCAAGCAATCATAAGCACTAAGATTTTTTAAGGTTAATACTGAATTGAAAGCTTCTGGATAATTATAAATAGCTTCTGCATTCCCCATTAACAAGGCACAATCAGATGTATTAAATCTTGGTTTGTCATTACTATCCTTTTCTTCCAATATCTTTTTAAAAATATTTGGATATTTTTCAATGTTTTCAGCTGCATCTTCAAAAAGATTTAAGGCTTCAGAACCATTAAATCTCGGAGTTTTATCTTCATATTTAGCGTTTATTATCCTCGAAAAAGCTTTTGAAAAAAGTTTAATATCTTCTGCTTTATTAAGTATATCAAGCTTTTCTTCCGGTGAGAATCTTGATAGTCCCTTTAAGCCGTAATCTTTATTTCTCAATTCAAATTCATTTTTATAATACTCATTTACTGCCTCGGAAGGATTTACCCCATCTTTTTTAGATGCAGCATAAAGGCTTCCTGCTGTTACTGTAAGAATTGCAGCTCCTTTTTTTAAAGCCTGATTACCTTTAAACGGGTTAGATACCAAGATTTTATCAACTTTCATTTCAATACTCCTTTTTTAATTGCAAGTACTTATACTTAACAGCTGTAAATACAAAATTTTTACTATATTTTTACAAAAATTTACATAAAAGTCTTTTTTTATTACCTTAGTCGGCTATTTTTAGGTGCTTTATAATGTTTATGTTATTATATTCTTAATTGGAGAGGATTATTATGATAAATTTTTTATTAAAGCTTATTGGTGACCCGAATGAAAAAAAAGTCAAAAAGATTTCAGGTATCATCGACCATATAAATGCACTGGAGCCAGAGTTTGAGAAGCTTTCAGATGAAGAACTCCGAGCAAAAACTGATGAATTTAAAGCTATACTGGCAAAACGTCCAACATCAGATAATGCAAAAGCTGACAGAATTCTCGAAAAAGAAGCTTTAGATAAAATTTTACCGGAGGCATTTGCTACTGTTAGAGAAGCAGGAAAAAGGGTTTTGAACATGCGCCATTTTGATGTTCAGCTTATCGGTGCATATTTTCTGCATAACGGACATATTGCTGAAATGAGAACCGGTGAAGGTAAAACTCTTGTTGCAACCCTGGCTGCATATTTAAATGCTCTTACAGGAAAGGGTGTACATGTTGTTACGGTTAACGATTACCTTGCTAAACGTGACAGCGAATGGATGGGGAAAATATATAAGTTTCTAGGATTAAGCGTAGGTGTAATTCTTTCCAATCAGCATGACGCAGATGAATTTAACAGAAAAAGAGCTGCTTATGCGTGTGATATTACGTATGGAACAAACAATGAATTCGGCTTCGATTATCTAAGAGATAATATGGCTGCCAACAAAGAAATGCTTGTTCAAAGACCATTTAACTACGCAATCATCGACGAAGTTGACAGTATTTTGATTGACGAAGCCAGAACTCCGCTTATAATTAGCGGACGAGTTGAAAAATCCGCAGATACTTATACATTAATGGCTAAAGTCGCACCTCAGCTGAACAAGGACAGTGACTATGAAGTCGATGAAAAAAATAAAAATGTTATTCTTACAGAAGATGGTATTGATAGAGCTCAGGAAATCATTGGATGTAAAGATTTGTTTGATATAAACAATCAGTATGCGCATGATTTATTAAATGCACTTAAGGCAAAAGAATTGTTTATAAAAGATACTGACTATGTAGTAAAAGACGGTGAAATAATGATTGTAGATGAGTTCACCGGACGTTTAATGCCTGGCAGACGCTGGTCAGACGGACTCCATCAAGCAATTGAAGCAAAAGAAGGCGTTGAAATTCAGGATGAAACACAAACTCTTGCAAGCATTACTTTCCAAAACTTATTCAGATTGTACCCAAAACTTTCCGGTATGACAGGTACGGCAATGACAGAAGAAGCAGAGTTCGGAAAAATTTATAACCTTGAAGTTACTGTTATTCCGACAAATAAGCCGGATATAAGAATTAACTATCCTGACGTTATTTATAAAACTGAACGAGCAAAATATAATGCTGTAGTAAACGACATTATCGAACAGAATAAACTTGGCAGACCGGTTCTGGTTGGTACTGTAAGCATTGAAAAATCTGAATACATTTCAGCCTTATTAAAGAAAAAAGGCATTAAACATAATGTATTGAATGCAAAGCAGCACGAAAAAGAAGCTTATATTATTGCTCAGGCAGGACGTGTCGGTGCTGTGACAATCGCAACAAACATGGCCGGCCGCGGTACTGATATTCTCTTAGGCGGTAATGCCGAATTTCTTGCAAAAGAAGAACTTGAAACAAAAGGTATTTTACCGGACAGCCCTGATTACGAAAAATTAAAAGATGAAGCTTTAAAAAATGCAAGAGCTATTACAGAAGAAGAACACGCAAAAGTTATAGAACTTGGCGGGTTACACGTTATTGGTACAGAAAGACACGAATCACGAAGAATTGATAACCAGTTAAGAGGCCGTGCTGCACGTCAGGGCGACCCGGGCTCTACCAGATTTTTCTTATCTCTGGAAGATAATTTGATGAGAATTTTTGGCGGGGATAAAATCACCGGACTTATGAATATGCTTAACGTTGAAGAAGATATGGCGATTGAATCATCACTTATCACAAGACAAATTCAATCTGCACAAAAGAAAGTCGAAACTTATCACTTTGATATACGTAAAAGCGTTCTACAATACGATGACGTTATGAATATTCAGAGAGAAAAATTCTACGCCCAGAGAAGAAAAGTTCTTGAAGGTAAAGATTTGAGAGCTGATATTGAATATATGATTGATAAAGAAATTGACAGGCTCCTTAAGAGCTACATTGCTCCGGAGATGAACCCTGAAGAATATATTCAGGAAGATTTGGAAACTCTTATCAAGGAGCTTCACTCAACAATCCCTCAGCTTTCATATATAACCTTGAATGATATCAAAAGCTATAGATTCGCGCGTATATATGATTCTCTGAAAGAAGCTGCTCAAAAAGCTTATAAAGAACACGAAGAAGAAATAATCGGTTTCTACAACTCCATTTCCGAGCAGTACGACCCTTCTTTTGAAAAGCAGGAATTGTTTGCAGAAAACAATATCATGCGCTCTCTTGAACGTGATATCTTATTAAGAGTTGTTGATAACCAGTGGATTGACCACCTTCACAACATTGACATGTTAAAGGATGGCATTGGTCTGCGTGCTTACGGCCAAAAAGACCCGCTTATTGAATATAAAAAAGAAGCGTATGATTTATTCAACAAAATGATGTTCGAAATTCAGAGTAATACAGTAAAATATCTGTTCAGAGCAAAATTCGGAATACAATTTGTTTCTGATGAAGGAATTGAAACCATAGAGCAATAGGGTTCTAGATACAAAATTTCTCCATTGCTTTTACAAACCCGTCATTGAATACTGTGTCGGTTGAATGTGTTGCTACTTTTTTAAGTTCTTCTGTTGCATTACCCATTGCAACACGAATTCCACCTGCTTTTAAAAGAGCAATGTCATTATTCTGATCACCAATCGTAAGAGTTTCTTCCTCTTTTATTCCCCAATAATTTTGCAAAAATTTTACTGCGCAGTATTTTGAAGCTTCTTTGTTTGAAAATTCCAAAAAATACGGTGTTGATTTTACAATATACAGTTCCGGAAATATTTCAGGAAGCTCACGCTCTAACCGGTCTATTTTTGCAGGATTATCATAATCAATCGCAAGAAGTTTATTGACTTTGTCCTTCCTGATATCACAAAACTGCTTAATCCTGTACTCAGTATGAAGATTGCCGCAATATCTTTCAATCTCATAACATTTTTGCTCAGAATAAAGAACATCATCATTATACAAATTAAGATGTATATTTTCTCTCTTTGCCCACTCAATAATTTTCTCTGTCTGCTCACAAGTTAAACATCTTTCATAAAGAGTTTTTCCATTTTGTTTAATCAAACCGCCCTGATAAGATACAACAGGAGTATCAAGCCCTAAATCCTCAGCAATAAGAGAAGCTGCCGCATTCATTCGCCCCGTCACTAAAACAACTTTTATCCCCTTTTGACAGAGCTTTTGTACGCACTTTTTCACACCTTCTGTAAACTGGCCTTCCGGAATTAAAAGAGTGCCGTCAATATCAGTTGCCACAAGTTTTATCATAATAAATCCTCTTCAATTAAGATATCATGCCCTATATCCTGCATCAACTCAAGGTATGAATAAAAATGCCTAGACATTGCGTTCAAATACTGGCTAAGAACCTCCTGATGCCCGTTTTCATTAATAACCAAATCTGTATAAGAATTTTTACCGCTTATATAACCATCCGTTGAAAGTTTTACAATCTTTTCTGAATCCTGAAGAATTTTCTTTGAATATTCCATATTCTCAGCTGAATACTTGAATGTATTAAAATCTTTTTTCAATTCATATTTTAACTGGTGCTCGTATGCTTTTTTGCCGGCTTTGCTTCTTTCCAGAAAAATCTGTGCTTTTTGGATTTCCGGAGTAAAATTATACAAAACAGGCAAATCCATATTAAACCCGACAAAGGCACCGCCGTAATCATTTGGAGCATTTCTATGCGCCTGCCATGCGTAACCGCCGGCAACACTTACATCAGGAACTCTCTGTCTTTTGGCATACGTAAGTTCCTGTTCCGCTTTATCAATATTTTTTTCAGATATTTTAACTACATAACTATATTGAAGAGCAACATTTTCTAAAAATTCATATTCTGGAATTTTTATTTCCATAAAAGCCCAGTGGCCCAGAAGAGATGGCTCCTTTGTATCATACATTACATCATCTTTTCCGGTATTCAGAATTTTATTCATCTCAAACTGTTTAGCAAGGAGTGCAGCCTTTGCCCTGTTAACTTCTATAAGCTGCTGTGCATATTGAATATCAGCCTTTAGGTTATCAATCTCATAAGCAGGGTATTTAGGTTTATCAGTAGTAATTTTTACAAGATTTTTAAATAATTTAAGGCGCTCTTCTTGAATGTTATAAACAGATTTTGCATATAATATATCAAAATAAGCCTGCATTATCTGGAGTTTATAATTATGTTCTGCCTGCCTGAGTTCAGTTTCTTTTATAGAATATTCTTCTTGAGCTATTTTCTTTCTCACACCTCTTTTAAGAACCTCTATCGGAAGAGCTACTCCTGCCTGAGAAGAATTACCCAGGGCAACATTACCTATAACGACATTAGATTGTATTTCCGGATTTTTAAGTCTGTTAGCAATTTTTATATCTTTTTCTGCAGCCTTAAGTTCCATGCGCTTAATTTTCAAATCGCAATTCTCTTTAAGCCCTATTTCAATCATCTTTTCCAAATCAACATTTACAACAGCAGCCTGAACTGAGGCTAATGTACAAAATAACAGAGCTAATGTAAATAATAATCTCTTCATACAAATATATCTTAGCATAAAAAAAACGCCCGCAGGCGTAAAAATTTGGTTAATTAATAAGGTATTTTAATAAGGTTATTTATGCTAAATTTTATTTTTCTTAAACCAGTTAACAGGGTTTAATTTTGTTAGAAAACTTTTATTCTCTACTGGCGGTTTCTTTTTCCCCTTCAAAAACAGTGCTGCACTACCTATAATTAATAGACCAGAAACAATACCCTTTACAGCAGAAGGAATTCTATCAATAAATGAAACCGTACCCATCATTCCATTTGATATGTTTCTCCCTGCATCAGCAAACCCTCCCCAGGCATTCATTCCTGCCTGAGATTGTGCGCCTATTCCTTCCATACCAAAACCGTTCATGCCTGCAGAAGATTGAGAACCAATACTCTCCATTGTAAAAGGATTTCCGTTATTCATAGTAAAGCTATCTGCCTGACTTCCATACTGCTGGAATAAAGTACCTTGCATTGCATTAGATAAATACGGATTTTGCATCCCGTTCATGGATGAAACATTAACACCTCCGTTGCATAATTCATATGGTGCATAATCCAATATTCCATAATTGTATAGATTGTTTAATGTATACGGATTGATTGCCATATTTAAATACCTTTCACTAACACACATATATATAAAGTTATTTTTTATAAAAAAATTGCTTTATGTGTAAAGCTTTGTTAAGATAAAAATTATGCTAAAAGTTTTTTTAAAAAAACACTGGCAGATTATTCTGCTTAACCTTATTGTTCTTTTATGCTTTATACTAGGATATGGCAGATTTGGTGATGTTATATTTGATTCTTTTAGAGAAGCATACATTCCGGCACAAATTATTAAAGGACAAGTGCTCTACAAAAATATATTTAATATATATGCACCATTTGCGTATCTATTTAATGCCCTGCTTTTTAAAATCTTTGGTATAAGTTTAAATGTTCTTTATTTCGCGGGACTTTTTACAACATTGGGAATTATAAACCTTATATTCCTTATTTCCAATAAATTTCTAGAAAAAAAATACTCCTTTGCAATAACATTATTTTTTATTGCATCCTCAGTGCTTTCTGCAAATGCTTTTAACTGCTTTTTCCCTTATTCATACGGAATGATTTACGGGTTATTTTTTATTCTTGGGAGCTTGTATGCAGCTTTAAATAAACAATTTATTCTAGCTTATGCATTATATTCTTTTTCTATATGTTCTAAGTATGAATTTATACTCTTGCTACCACTTCTAATTGCAGTATCGTGGAAAAACAAAAGCTGGAAATACATTGTTGCGCTAATTATGCCTGCTGTAATTACTTATTTGCCGCTTATAATTCAAAAAGCAGGTCTGAATAACCTCATAATTTCATATCAATTAATCTTATCTATGAGTGCTACAAAAACTTTATACTGGTTCTATTCCATGACCGGCTTAGTTTTCAGACCAGAATTAATCCCGATATATTTAGAAAACTTTTTCAAAGCTGCAATCCCTGTTGCTATATTATATTTTATTAACAGCTATTTTATTCTTCCATTTATTTTTATTTACTGTTATTTTATATCTACACCAGAAATTTTAACCTATATATTTCCTTTGATACTTATTTTGTATGCTGTAAGATTTAAACATCTCACTGTCAAAGAAAAGCTATTTATTCCGGCCTGTTTATTAGTTTCAATGAAGATATTTTTTGCACTGACACTGCAATCTTACGGTATATATTTCGTACCTTTTGCGCTTATACCTGTCTTTATACTCGCACCGCAAAAACTTAAAAAATCTTTATTGATAGTTGTAATAATGTGTTCTATTTCTATCGCAGTAAAGAACATAACAACACTTTTTGCTAAAAATATTAAAACAGAAACGCAAGAAGGAATTGTTTATTCAATGCCTTACATAGGCAATTCTATAAACTCATTAGTTGAATACATACAAAACAATACCCGAGAAGAAGATAAAGTTTTAGTGTATCCTGAAGGTTTATCGATTAATGTTATGTGTAACAGGGATTCTGATAATAAATTTTATTCTCTAATTCCTCTTTACATAGAAACATTTGGAGAAGATATTATCATTAAAAGATTTGAAATAACAAAACCTGATTACATAGTAATTAGCAACTATGACACTTCAAGTTATTATTATTCTTATTTTGGCGTTGATTATGCCGGTAAAATTTTTAATTATATACTAAAAAACTATGAAAAACAGGCTCAAATCGGTAATAAGCTAAAATTTGTAGTCTTTAAGAGGATAAATTAATCTTTTATTTTATTCGCAAGAATATTTCTTTTTATCATAGCTGCAAATACAGCTATAGCTCCTATACCAAATAAAATTCTATCAAAATATTTTATCTTAGGTGTTTTATTTTTGCTTACTACTATATTTATATCCGGACTTAATAAAAGCCCTCCTAATAAACACAAAGTACCAATATCATCCAATGCTTGTGTTTGTTGCCAGAGCTTTTCCCGTTTTATCATAGTCTTTTGATAATCCGTATTATTTTTAAAATTTATTGCTTTTAAGATTGGTTGTATTTGCATCTATTAACCTTTACGCCAGCTTAGTCACTATTTCCAAACAAATGCAAGAACTTATCCAATAAACTTTCATCATCATTTGAATGACTACCAGTATCTATCATATCAGAAGCACTGTGAATATCAAAATCAGGATTCCCGCTAATATGACTACCTATTTGAACAATTTCATCATCCGCATTAACCTTAATACCTGGGGTTCCAGCCTCATGCCATCTTTCCGTAACACTTTTGGGATAATTTCCGGTTAAATTATAATATGCTTTTTCTTTAAAGTTCATTCCTCCCGGAATTATCATTTTATGAGAGAAATCCCCCCAATGACCTCCACCATTTAAATTTTTTAAAAGACTTTTTCTTTGCAAATTATTACGTTGAACAGATACTATTTTCCTTAAAGAAGCATCTATTGGTAAAGTTTTCATATTACAAAAACCTCCTTTCATTCTTCATCCATCTTTTTTATAAATCTATCAAGAGCTTCACCACGCTTACGAGCTTTATCCATATCTTCACACATAGCAATAATACTTGCACCCAATGCTGCTGTTGTAGAACCTGCTACTGCAGCGTTTATACAATTACCAATTCCTGGTATCCAAGTTACTAATTTTGAAGCCCCTTTAAAAGCATATGTTCCGACCCTATTACCTATAATACCAACAAGCAGATTTTTTATTACCGTTTTACTAAAATCAAAGTAATAAACGCCATTAAATATTGTCGTAGCCATAGCGACTTCTATACCTGCCAAGGCGAGTTCATCTGCTCCTGGGGCTTGCGCTGAAAGAGCTCCTATACCAGTATTTGCTGCAGTATAATAAGCAACCCAACCTCTTGCTTCTTTTACTTCTTCTGGTCCATTTATATTTTTCAAACAACTTGTTTTCTGCAACAGCTCTCTTTTGATTCTACAAGTTGACTTAGATAATATTTTATATTACCAAAATTTAAATCTTTAATTGGCGATACCTGCATAATACATATTCCCTATATTGATTGTGACTGTACATAAAAATTATAAAAAAGTAACGGTTATGTCAATTAACAAATCAATTTGTAAACTTTTTTACATAATAACAAAAAATCTTATATGCATGTTTTAGTATTTTTATGAAGATTTTAAACAAAAATATAAATATTAACTTTAGTTCTGGTTTAACTACCAAGCTACTATTGAAGGAGAAATGTACGAACCCTTGTAAGCTAGAAACTT
This sequence comes from Candidatus Gastranaerophilales bacterium, assembly GCA_900552525.1. Classification (GTDB taxonomy): domain Bacteria; phylum Cyanobacteriota; class Vampirovibrionia; order Gastranaerophilales; family Gastranaerophilaceae; genus CAG-196. The sequence continues at coordinate 31,855 of UNSK01000016.1, forward strand.
ATCTTAATAAAGAATTTGGTATAGAAACCAATTTCTCAGGAAATAAAACAATGGCATACGCAAATACTTTATGTGCCCAAATATTTCAAAAATTATCAAAAAAAATGAATTTCAATTTTCTATTTCCACCATTTATAAGAATATATAATAAAACAAGCTTAATTGAAAAAAAATTCTGCATATAATTTCTGCATACCCGATTCTAAAGCAAATTTAATAGATGATAATCCATTACCTGGTCGTTCAATATTTTTTGAAAATATTATAAATTTGAAATATATTAACGAAAAAACGGAAGAATCATTCATACAAAAATATACAAGTTCTCCACATTTTTTGACTCCATTTATTCATGAATGGCTACATAGCATACAACTTGATTTTATATACAATAATTATGGATACGGAGGTAAATGCGCGTATTTAACGGAACAATACCCAGATAAATCCTGCAAGCCAACAGGATTTGAAATAATTGCCAATCTTCAGAATAAAAAATTATCATTAAAAGAAAATATGCTTGTATATGATATACTTGGAAAGTATGCTACTTTACCATTCAATCAATATTTAGAGATCTTTAGCGAAACATGGACAAAGTTCATATGTGACTCACTATCAGGGACTCAAATAGTAAAAAATCCCATAGAATTGCTGAAAGAAACACCAAAAGAATTTCAAAATATAGTTAGAAAAATTTGTTCTTTCAAATAGCTTAAATCTCTTCATCTTTCTCCGAAGCACGCTTGAGAATATTCCTGTCGAGTTTCTTTTTGCCATATTTTTTATGTGACTTCTCCATCAATCTTTCACTCGGACGTTTTGAGGAAGAAATTTTTGAAATCCCGCTATTCAAATTTTTATACCAGAGTGACCAGAGAATCGAACGCAGAGGCAGCGTATATTGAATCAAGATTTGTGCAACAAAGGTTTGTATTGTAAAAATTGCCACATCATAAGCAGTTGGTGATTTCAACCCGAACTGTTCCAATTCAGGAAGAGGCATAAGATTCACAAATGGTAAAATACCTTTTGACAAAAATTCACTTATGCCGGACAAGTCAAAAATCTTTATAACAATCTGCGGTATTAAAATGTATGTTAATGCACCTGAAAGCGCCATAAGCATAAAAGTAGAAGAAAAGTGCCCCTTAACCAGAGTTAAACTCTTTTTTACGCATCCAACAGGAGATAGTTCCGGCTCAAATGTAAAGACCTGAAAAGTCAAAACAAAATACACTGCTAAAATCCCGCAAATAACCCAGAATAACGGACAGAGTGCTATAGCAGAGAATATTCCGAATAAAAACCATAACCCTATAAAAGGAATGGCCCGCCTTTTTATAAGTTCTGTATGCGCATCAAAATCATAAACTCGTCCCGACTTTTGCATATTCTCATACATTGAATTAACTGCTCCATAAGCAACAAGATATTCCCAGAATGATTTGCAAAATATTGCAAGTCCCGGGAGTGTTATTAGAATAGAAAGCAATATTAACACATTAAAATTATCCAGAGCTGAGAATTTCTCTATAAGCGGAGGAAGATTCTGGGTATAAAAATAAGTTATTAAAAATACAAGAAGCAGACCTCCAATTTGCCCTAACACCGGAAAAGTCATGTATTTAATGAATTTATCAAAATTTGAAAAATATAATCCTATTGCTTCTGTAAATATTCCAAGCGGTGTATTATTTCTTTTTGCCATACTTTTTTTCTCCTGCTATAGTATAATATTATGAAAGACCTAACAGAACAAGATTTTTTATCAGGAAAAGTTAACCTGCATATACATACAAATTATTCCGACGGAAAAGCGGATTTTAAAAAAGTTTTAGATAATGCTAAAAAGAACGGCTACAAACTTATTTCCATAACAGATCATAATACAGTAGAAGGACATAAACATTATCAAGATGAAATTCTTGTAACAGGAGTAGAGTTCGACTGCTGGTTTGGCTACGTTTTTATCCATCTTTTAGCATACAATATTGATGTTAATCATCCTTCACTTTGCCCCTTTCTGGCAAAAACAAAAGCTGAAACAGAAGGTGATTTAATACGTCTTTTTGCAAGAAGAAATGTACCTGAATTAATAAAAGCAATCCACGAAGCAGGTGGTATAGCAGTACTAGCTCATCCTGCATGCTACTGGGCAATAAGTCTTGAGAGATTAGTAAAAAAACTAATGAAGCATGGATTAGACGGCATTGAAGTCTTTTATCCTTACCCACGTTTCCGAAAAATTGTAAAATTTCATAGTGCAAAAGATGTCAGAAAAATTGCAGACAAATATCCTCAGCTTCTAAAAACAGGTGGAACAGACTTCCACGGAGAAGTTTTTAATTAGCCAGACGGGTATATATTATATAAAAATTTCCCCCCGGTGCGATAATTCTTTTTTTAGCTTGATTGAAATAACATGATTGAGTCGAAAGTTAAAGGAGGATTTATGAGTAATTGCATATATACAGCACCTGTTTATAAATTGGAAGAATTAAACAATTTATTTATAGAACTTACAGCTAAAAACTGTAATCAGAGATGTTCCAGCTGCTATATTGATTTTCCTATGAGCAAAAATGTAAAAGATTTTATTTCAATTGACAAAATAAAAGAAGCACTTAATGATACAAAATTTGAGAACCTCTACTGCATATATTTAACCGGAGCTGAACCCATGACACATCCGGATTTTAATACGATATTAAGACTGTGTTTGAAAAGATGCAATGTTTGTATTTGCACCAATGCAAGTTTTTTAAATGAGAAAAAAATAAGATTTTTAAAAAAAGTTGAGGAAGAAGGGGTAAACCAAATATTTTTTAAACTTTCGCTTTGCCACTATAACGAACTTGATAGCGATAAAGTAAAATATCGCGGCAACTACAGACAAACAATATATGCGCTTAAAACTTTAAGCAGATATAATTTTAATTCCGTTCTATCCATTCAAAATTCCTATAATTTAAATGAAAGTGAAATACTAGAACAATTTAATCTAATATTCAAAGAGCAGGAAATTATAAACACAGATATACAAATAACAGTTTCTTATCCCTCTTTTGATGATAGCAATTTCTCTAAACCTTCCTGCAAGACCGATTGCATGCATGGAAGAATTCTTTGCCAGAATGGTATTTATGCCTGTCCGTTTTTAGCAAATGATTATAGAGGACGAGCAGGCAGTTCTTTCAAAGATTATTCAAAAAATATCACAGCAGAAACAGACTTCTGTGCAACATGTTCTAAAAATAACAACTATATGTTCGCAATAGGATAAAATTATTTTTACAAAAAAGATTTTATCTTATATAATCCTTATATAAGTGGTTTCAGGGGTTTTAGACGCTCAAAGATAGTTAACATTTGTAACATTATTCCGCTGAATTAATACTAAAGAGTTAAATTTTTGATAAGATTATGTTATAAATAATAATGTAAAAATATATATTCAAACACGAGAAATGAACGGAGGCTAAAATGTCAGTAGGACAATTCGTATTTATGTTACACAGCCATCTGCCTTATTATAGAAAAGCAGGTATGTGGCCATTCGGTGAAGAAAACCTTTACGAATGTATGGCAGAAACTTATGTACCTCTACTTAACGCTATAGCAGAACTATATGAAGAAGGTATTAAAGCGAAATTAACAGTAGGGATTACTCCAATTCTTGCTGAGCAGCTAAACGATGAACACTTACAGAATGGATTTGTTGAATACATAGATTCAAGAATTGCTGCTGTTTCAAAAGACTTGGACAGATATCCTGATCCTAAAGTTGCACATTCTCAGCATTTAAAATATCTGGCTAAATATTACTTCGATTTATGGAATAAATTAAGAGATGATTTTGTAAATAAATACGAAAAAAATCTGATTAAATATTTCAAAAAATATCAGGATTTAGGTTGTATTGAAATTACGACTTCAGGCGCAACACATGGTTTTTCACCGCTTCTTGCTACTGACAGCAACCTTAATGCCCAGTTTAAAGTTGGACAGGATACAACCAAAAGATTGTTCGGCAAAAAAGCAATGGGAGCATGGCTTCCTGAATGTGCTTACCGTCAAGGTTATGAATATGTCGGCAAAGATGGCAAAAAGCATTGGAGGCCAGCCATTGAAGTTACTCTTCAGAACAATGACATTCACTATTTCTTTACAGAATCTCATGTAATTGAAGGCGGAAATTCTATTGGTAACAGACGTGTAATCGGTATGTACGGAAACATTGAATACATTCCGCTTCCGGAAAGACCTGCGACTGGTTATGATACATACTCTGCTTACTGGCTGCCTGACGCTCAGGTTGCAGTTATGGGACGTAACGATAGAGCCGGATATCAGGTTTGGTCTGCTGCTGACGGCTATCCTGGCGATGGCTGCTTTAGAGAATTCCACAAAAAAGATGATAAATCAGGCATGCATTACTGGAGAATTACATCACCGACAACTGATTTAGGTGATAAAATGCTTTATGATCCGGTTCTTGCAATGAATAAAATCAACGAAAACTCTGATCACTATACAACATTAATTTACCACCTGTTAAATGATTACAAACTTGCTAAAAATAAAGAAGGGCTTGTAATGGTATCATTTGATACAGAATTATTCGGACACTGGTGGTTTGAAGGTGTTGAATTTATCAAACAGGTTATCAAGAAATTCCACGACTATCTTCCGGAAGTTGAAAGACTCACTGCTGGAGAATACGTTACAAAATATCCTCCAAAAGAAGCTATACAAATTCCTGAAAGCTCCTGGGGACAAGGCGGACATTTCTATGTATGGATGAACCACTTAACTGAATGGATGTGGCCTATTATCCACTCTTGCGAAAAACGTATTAACGCTATTGTTGATGCTCATTCTGAAATACCTGAAGATAAATTACTTCATAGAGCATTGAATCAATTAGCAAGAGAAAATCTGTTATTGCAAAGTTCTGACTGGCCGTTCCTGATTACAACATGGCAGGCTAAAGATTATGCAACTGATAGATTTAATGAACATGTTGATAGATTTAGTTTAATAGCTGATATGATTGAAAGTGGAAACATTGATGAAGCAAAACTTTCTGAAATAGAAAGCATTGATAACTGCTTCCCTGTAATAGATTACAGAGTTTACCAGTCAATCGAAGAAGGTGTAATTCCTCAGCAGGAAAAGAAACTTGCACCACTATATCAGTAAAACTTGATTTAAAGAAGAATGGCACATTAGTAAACTAATGTGCCATTTAAAATATAGGTAAAATGAGAATAGTTGAAATAGAAAAAAGAACTCCAATACTAATCAAACAATTATTAAAAATATGGGAAAGTTCGGTAAGAGAAACCCATTTATTTTTATCTGATAATGAAATAAAACGCATAGCCGATTACGTACCACTGGCGCTAAACAATATTAATCATCTTGTAATAGTTGAAGATGATAATTATCAACCCGTAGCTTTTATGGGCATCGAAAAAGAAAGACTTGAAATGCTTTTCGTTGCACCTCATGAAATTAAAAAAGGCTTAGGAAAAAGTTTAATCCAGTTTGGCATAAAAAATTATCAGTTAAAAGAGTTAACTGTAAACGAACAAAACCCGCAGGCAAAAGGTTTTTATGAACATCTTGGATTTCATGTATACAAAAGAACTGAAACAGATGAGCAGGGGAATCCTTATCCTCTTTTATATATGAAGCTGGATTAAGTTATCTTGAAGTGCAATTTTATTCGTGATATAATCAATTTGCCGTACTCCACGGGGACTTAGCGGATCTCTCGACTCGAACGCTTTATGCGAGGTGCAGAGCCTGCTGTGAGGGTTACAGGCGGATTGCCTATGTTTATAGGATTGTTGATAACTTAGAATATAATGGCGCAAGCTATCGAACCGTGTCAGGATGGAAACATAGCAGCACTAAGGTAATCCTTGCGGGTGTTATAATTTTAAGAAGTAGGTTTTATAAGCAAAATCAATTCGGTTGTATTTCGATAGGCAGTGGTACGGTTTTTACACTACGTGCGTAGATATTTGGCCGGAAAACATTTTACATAACTACTAACTTATTTTATTAACCACAAGTTTCATTCCAGATAAAACGGCCCTTGCCCCAACCGGAATAGTTACTTTTTCTTGATTATGCGTAATCTTAAACCCGCCAACGGCCGGTATAGAAAATTCATGAAAAAGTTCATCTAACCAATCCTGATTATCTACATAAAGAAAATCTCCGAGAACAATTCCCTTACAGTTAGCCCTAAATTTTTCTATATTAAAAAGCTGAGTAAACATTCTATCTATTTT